>DASQFG010000360.1:0-2502 GCA_035633315.1 Nakamurella sp.
ACCCCGACACCGCCGAGCCGCTGGCGGGTACCGCCGCCGACCCCGTCGAACGTCCGCGCTAGGCGTGGCCGCCGCGTCACGGCTCGCCGGTGCAGCCTCCACCTACCTGGCCCAGCACGCCGGCAACCCGGTGGACTGGTGGCCGTGGTCGGACGAGGCGTTCGACGAGGCCCGCCGCCGGGACGTTCCGGTGCTGCTGTCCGTGGGATACGCGTCGTGCCACTGGTGCCATGTGATGGCGCGGGAATCGTTCTCCGACCACGTCACCGCCGAGCAGCTCAACCGGGACTTCGTCGCGATCAAGGTCGACCGCGAGGAACGGCCCGACGTCGACGCGGTGTACATGAGCGCGACACAGGCGCTCACCGGCCACGGCGGCTGGCCGATGACCTGCTTCCTGACGCCGGACGGCACGCCGTTCTATGCCGGGACGTACTTCCCTCCGGTGCCCACCTCAGGCCTTCCCGCGTTTCGACAGCTGCTCTCTGCGATCTCGCAGGCCTGGACGACCCAGCGCGAGGCGGTCACCGAGGCCGCCGCCCGGATCGGCGCGTCGCTGGCGGAGATGTCCGGGCCGCTGGCCGGCGGACGCCTCGGGGCGGCCGAGCTGGCGGCGGCGGCCGACGACATGCTGGGCCAGATCGACATGATCGACGGTGGGTTCGGCGGCGCGCCCAAGTTCCCGCCCGCGATGGCCGCCGAGTTCCTGCTCCGGCACCATGAACGCACGGGTTCGCCGCCCGCGCGGGCAGCCGTCACCCTGACGTTGGATCGGATGGCCCGCGGCGGCATCTTCGACCAGCTGGCCGGTGGGTTCTCCCGGTACAGCGTCGACAAGACTTGGCACGTCCCGCATTTCGAGAAGATGCTGGACGACAATGCGCAGCTGTTGCGGTTGTACGCCCACCACGCGCGGCTGACCGGGTCCGCGTTGTCCGAGCGGGTGGCCGCCCAGACCGCGCAGTTCCTGCTGCGCGACCTGCGGTTGCCCTCGGGCGGCTTCGCCGCGTCGCTGGACGCCGACACCGGGGGGGTCGAGGGCGCGACCTACCGCTGGACGCGGCACGAGCTGATCGACGAGCTCGGGTCGCGGGACGGACAGGCGGCGGCGGACCTTTTCGCACTGCCGCAGGCTGGCCCGGACGGCGTCGCCGCTGAACCGGCCGACGATCTGGCGGCCGAGGTCATCCGGCTGCCCGTCGATCCAGCCGACCCTGGGTGGTTCGCCGGCGTCCGGACCAGGCTGCTCGCCGCCAGGGACCGGCGTCCACAGCCCGGCCGCGACGACATCGTGGTGCTCCGGTCGAACGGGCTGGCGATCGCGGCGCTGGCCGAGGCCGGAGCGGCCGCCGGGCACACCGAATGGGTCGATGCGGCGGTCGCGGCGGCCGAGTATCTGCTGGGCGTGCATCGGATGGACGGCCGTTGGTACCGCAGTTCCCGGGACGGGCGGGTGGGGCCGGGTCGCGCGGTGCTGACCGACCACGCAGATCTGGCCGGCGGCCTGCTGGCCCTGTACCAGGCGACCGGCGTCCGGCGCTGGCTGGACGAGGGCATCGGGGTGATCGACCAGGGGCTGGCGCATTTCGCCGACCGGGCTGCGGCCGCTGTGGTGTCCGACGATCGACAGCACCCATTGAGCGACTCATCGACCGGCGGTTTCTTCGACACCGCGGACGACGCCGGGCCGTTGATCGTGCGGCCGCGGGATCCGACCGACGGAGCGGCTCCGTCCGGCCAGTCGGCGATCACCAATGCCCTGCTGACCGCCGCGGCACTGACCGGGAACGCCGCCTACCGCGCGTGCGCCGAGGCCTCACTGGCCTCGGTCGCCGTGCTGGTCGCCAGGTTCCCGCGGTCGGCCGGCTGGCACCTGTGCGCTGCGGAGGTGGTTGCCTCCGGCCCACTGCAGGTGGTGGTGGCCGGCGACCCGGGCGAGGCACGCGACGCGTTGGCCACGGTGGCTCGGCGTTATGCGCCCGCTGGGTCCGTCATCGACATCGGCATGCCCGATGCCCCCGGCCGCGAACTGCTCGCCGCGCGGCCCGCGATCGGCGGCGCGCCGACCGCCTACGTCTGCCGGGGATTCGTCTGCGACCGGCCCGTCACCGACCCGGCGGACCTCCGGGCACTGCTGATCACTCGCTGACTCCGCACCCGGCGAGCACCTCGCAGCTGGCGCGTTGACCCGCCCTTGTTGGCGCGGATCATCCTCCACCGCGCGGATGAACCGATGTACTCGCGTCACACCAGCCCCATAACCGCCACGTTTCGTGCGCGCCGGCGAAGTTGATCCGCGCTTCAACGGGGGTGACGTGGATCACAGTCGGTTGATGGGGATCTGAGGAACAACTGTCGCGAATGCTGCAGTTGTATGCTTTGTAACGGTGTAATCAGCACCGTCAGACAAGGAAGGGAGTCTCCCGATGAAGGGATACTTCACAGAAGCATGGGGCGAGGGCGAAGAGCCCGGCCCAGGACGCCGCGGCGGCCCGCACGGGC
>DASQFG010000361.1:0-8213 GCA_035633315.1 Nakamurella sp.
CGTCTCCGCATCCCGGTAGGTTCGTGCCATGAGTTTCTCGTCCGGTGAGGACCGCAAGCGCCCCGGGATTTTCGACTCGTTCCGGGCCGCGATGACGCCGGCGCCACTGCCAGAGGACGACGGCCTGCCGATCTCGCCGCCGCGGACCGTCAACATCGCGACGGCGTTGTGCCTCATCGGCGCGCTGATCTTCATCTTCATCGGGGCGGTCTCGCTGTTCACCGCCGACGAACAACTGGACCAAGCGGTGGCGACGTACAACGCCAGCATCGCCGAGTGCGAGGCCGAGGGGTTCGGCATCGGCGAAACGGTGCAGACGCCGCCGGACACCGCGTCCGCGGAGGACAAGGCCCTTGCCGCGAACTGCAAGGGCTACAAGGTGCTCACCCAGGATGTCATCGACTCCGCGAAGACCCAGAACGTGATCATCAGCGCGGTGATCGTCGTCATCGGCCTGCTGGCCGCGGTCGGTGGCTGGTTCCTGCGGGCCGGCGCGCGGTGGGCCCGGCTGATGGTGGTCGGTGCCGTACTGCTGTCGGTGATCATCACCATGCTGTTCCAGGTGTCGAACCTGTTCACCCTGGTCGGGACGCTGCTGATCGTCGTCGCGGTGATGCTCAGCTTCATCGGCAAGGGCGGCGTGTACTTCGCGCGGATGCGAGCACGGCGCGCGAACTCGTGACCCGGCAGCGATGACGGCCCACATGGCCGGGCGTGGGATGACCGGCTCGG
The DNA here is from genome assembly GCA_035633315.1 of Nakamurella sp. Classification (GTDB taxonomy): domain Bacteria; phylum Actinomycetota; class Actinomycetes; order Mycobacteriales; family Nakamurellaceae; genus Nakamurella. The sequence continues at coordinate 733 of DASQFG010000361.1, forward strand.
ACGACGCTGCACCACCGACGGGACAGGGCGTTGCGCAGCGGCTTACGACGTCAGGACCAGGACCCGAGAGTGTGCCGCCGATGGCAACTCCGACTGCGCCGACTGCGCCGAATGCGCCGACTGCCGTGACCGTGGTGATTGCGCCGACCGCGACCGCTCGGGCCGGGTCCCGCCGCCGGCTGGTGCGGGGCGCGCTGGCCGTCCTCGCCGCGGTCCTTGCGCTGCTCGGGTCGTGGGCCCTGTTGCGCACCGGTGTCCAGGTCGACGCCTGGCCGTCGTTCCTCCCGGATGCCGACTCGACCAGCATCACCCGGTATTCCGGGCCGTGGATCACCGCGGCCGCAGCCGCCGCGCTCGTTGCCGGGTTGCTGCTGCTGATGGGGACCATCGACCTGGTCAGGTACCGGCGATCGACCCGGCTGTCGGTATGACCTGGAACAATTCAAACGTGCCACCGTCCCCACCCTCCAGCCGCCGCCGGCTCGACCTCTGCCGGCTTGACTGCCGCCCAGGCTCGACAGCGCCGCCCGCCGGCGAACGGCGCCCGCGTCCCGGGGGGTGCAGGTGAGCCGGACAGTCGTGCATCTGCTGCGTCACGGCAAGGTGCACAACCCCACCGAGGTGCTCTACGGGCGGCTACCGGGATTCCGGCTGGCAGCCTCGGGCCGGGCCATGGCCGACGGCGTCGCGGCCTCGCTCGCCGGTTCCGACGTCACCCACCTCGTCGCCTCCTCGTTGCAGCGGGCCCAGGAGACAGCTGCCCCGCTGGCCCGGCAGTTCGGACTGGCCATCACCACCGACGACCGGGTGATCGAAGCGGCGAACGCGTTCGAGGGCGTGCGGGTGCCGTTCACCGCCGAGACGCTCGGCAGGCCGGAGAACTGGGCCAAATTGCGCAACCCGCTACGGCCGTCGTGGGGGGAGCCCTACATCCAGATCGCGCACCGCATGCTGGCGGCGGTGTACTCGGCGGCGCAGGCCGCCGACGGGCACGAGGCCGTCATCGTGTCCCATCAGCTGCCGATCGTCACCATCCGTCGATTCCTTGACGGGCAACGGTTGTGGCACGACCCGCGGACCCGCACTTGCAGCGTCGCGTCGTTGACGTCGCTGACCTTCGTCGACGGCGTGTACAGCGGCTCGCGCTACGCCGAACCGGTCCGGTACATCGCAGCGGTCAACGATCCGGACGTGGAGCGGACGCCCGCGGTACCGGGCCAGCCGACGGATACCGTGGCAGGTCCCTCGTGACCCGCGGGTGGGTCAGGCGAGCGGCGATCGCACTGGGACTGATCGGGTTGGGAGTGATCGCGATGGCCGGGCTGCCCGCGTGCAGCACCGGCAACGATGCCGCGGTGTACGGCGGCTCGTTCACGTTCGTCTCGCCGGGCGGGCAGACGGAGTTCTCCTACCCGGTCGACCAGCGCGGCACGGTCGGCGATCTCTCCGGGCCCGACCTGGCGACCAAGGATGCCACGGTGTCGCTGTCGGACTACGTAGGCAAGGTGGTAGTGGTCAACTTCTGGGGCTCGTGGTGCGGCCCGTGCCGCGCCGAGTCCGATGAGTTGAATACCGCGGCGGCCGTGTTGGCCGGTCAGGGCGTCCAGTTCCTCGGGGTCAACGTCAAGGACACCAGGGATGCCGGAGCGGATTTCCTGAACTCCAAGCAGGTCGGCTACCCGTCGATCTTCGACCCGTCCATGCGCACCCTGCTGTCCATCCGGGGCTACCCGTCCGGGTCGATCCCGTCGACGATCGTGATCGACAGACAGGGCCGGGTCGCGCACGTCTGGCTCGAGGAGATCACCAACCCGGATCGTCTGATCAGCACGGTGTCCGAGATCGCCGCGGAGCAGGCCTGACATGCCAGCCGTGACGGACACGGTGATCTCCGGCCCCTACCTGCTGGCAGCACTGCTCGCGCTGGGCGCCGGCGCGGTGTCGTTCGCGTCCCCGTGTGTGATTCCGCTGGTCCCGGGGTACCTGTCCTACCTGGCCGGGCTGGTCGGGGCCGAGGCCGCCGTCGCGACGACCTCCGTGCCAACAGTGCCCGCGGCAAGCAGCGGGGTCCCGACCTCGGCGAACGCCCCCGTGACGACCGGCCCTGGAGCCAACGGGCCCGAGCCGGCGAGCGCCGGCCGGCGGGTCGGCCTGGCCGTGCGCAGTCGGGCCGTGCTGGCCACGGCGCTGTTCGTGGCGGGGTTCACCGTCGTGTTCGTGGCCCAGTCGGTCGCGGTCGTCGGTCTGTCCCGTGCGCTGCTGGCCAACAACGAGACCCTGATGCGGGTCGGCGGCGCGGTCACCGTCGTCATGGGACTGGTGATGCTCGGGCTGATCCGCCCCCTGCAGAACGAACGACGGCTGCACGTCCGGCCGACCGGCCGGATTCTCGGCGCCCCGTTGCTCGGCGCCGTCTTCGCCTTCGGCTGGACGGTGTGCCTGGGACCGACCCTGGTCGGGGTGCTCTCGCTGGCCAACGCGACCGACTGGGGCGGGTCCGCCTGGCGCGGACTGTCCCTGGTGATCTTCTACTGCGCGGGTCTGGGTATCCCGTTCCTGCTGCTGGCGTTCGGTTTCGGCTGGGCCACCGGAGCAGTGGGCTTCCTGCGACGGCACACCAGGACGATCCAGCTGATCGGCGCGATTTCATTGATCGTGCTCGGCCTGCTGATGCTGACCGGGCTGTGGGGCACGTTCATCGCCTTGCTGCAGGGCCGGATCGCGGGCGTCGGGACGGTGCTGTAGGTGACCGTCCGCGGCAGCACCCAGCCGACCGATGCCGATCTGGAGGTCGGCCCCGACACCGGACCAACGGCGGGGACGCCGCCGCCCACCGGTCAGGGCCTCGTCGGCCGGCTGCTGGCCGCGGGCCGCAACATCTGGCGGCAGCTGACCAGCATGCGGGTCGCGCTGATCCTGCTGTTCCTGCTCGCGCTGGCGTCGCTACCTGGCGCGCTGCTGCCGCAGTGGTCCTTGAACTCGGCAAAGACCGCGCAATACCTGCTGGACTACCCGACCCTGGGCCCGATCCTGGATCGCCTCGGCTTCTTCGAGGTCTTCGCGTCGCCCTGGTACGCGGCGATCTACCTGGCCCTCTTCCTGTCGTTGATCGGCTGCGTGCTGCCGCGCAGCCTGTCCTTCATCGGTCAGCTGCGGATGCCCCCGGTGGCCACCCCGCGAAACCTCTCGCGGCTGCCGCACCACCATCGCCTCGAGGTGGACGGATCGCCGCAGGACGTGGCCGACCGGATCCGCACCGGACTGCGGGGCTGGCGGGTTGCGCAACGCAGCGAGCTCCCCGCCGGCGCGCGCCGCGGGATTGCGGACGCCCGTGGCATTGGTGCTGCTGGCGCGGCCGATGATGCGGCCGATGGTGACAGGGCACAGCCGGTCACGGCGCTGACCATCTCGGCCGAGAAGGGTTACCTGCGCGAAGTGGGGAACCTGGTGTTCCACCTCTCCCTGCTGGGGCTGTTGATCGCGATCGCGGTCGGCAAGCTGGTCGGCTACGAGGGATCGGTGATCGTCAACGCCGGGTCCCAGTTCTGCTCCACGTCGCCGGCGTCCTACGACAACTTCCGGCCCGGATTGCTCGTGGACGGCACCCAAATGGTCCCGTTCTGCGTCGATGTGCAGAACTTCCACGCCGCGTACACCGACCGGGGCGAGGCGACCGAGTTCGCCGCCACCGTGCGCTACCAGTCCGGCGCGGACGCCGGCACCGACACCTGGAACGACGCGACGTTGCAGGTCAACGACCCGTTGCGGATGGACGGCGAACGGCTCTACCTGCTCGGCCACGGGTTCAGCCCGCATTTCCAGATCACCTACCCCGACGGCTCCGTCCGCGACTACGCCGAACAGTTCGCGCCGGAGCCCAACGATCCCAATTTCACCTCGGAGGGCGCGGTCAAGGTCACCGACCCGCCCGGCGTCACCGGCGACGACATCCGCAAACACCAGTTGGCGATCGTCGGGATCTTCGCTCCCACCGCGTTGCTGCACGGCGGGATCATGACCTCTTCCTTCCCGGCCGCCAACGATCCCGGCGTCGCGATCGACGTGTACCGCGGAGACCTTGGCATGGAAGGCGGCCGGTCGCAGTCGATCTTCTCCATCGACACCTCGCAGGTGGACAAGGGTGCGCTGGTCAAGCAGGCCCGCAAGAACCTGATGGTGGGGGAGTCGGTGACGCTGGACGACGGCACCAGGATCGCCTTCACCGGTTACAACGAATGGGTTTCGCTGCAGACCTCGTTCGACCCGGCTCAGGTGTGGGCGCTGGTCTGGGCGGTGCTGCTGCTCAGCGGGTTGATGGTGTCGCTGATCGTGAAGCGCCGGCGGGTGTGGTTCCGGCTGCGCGCGGCGGGCCCGGACGACGGGGTCACCGGACCCCGCGGCACCGGGGACCGTACGGTGGTCGAGATAGGCGGGCTGGCGCGTACCGACCAGGCCGGGTACGGCGAAGAGTTCTCCACACTGACCGCGCTGCCCGAACGGGGCCGGCGATGACGGCATGAGCACGGCGCGGCGCGCCAGAAGGCCGGTGATGTCGAGATGAACGAGACCATGGCTCAGATCTCCGATCTCGCGTTCGAGGCGGCGTTGGCGGGCTACGTCGTGGCGTTGGTCTGTTATGCGATCGAACTGGCCTCCCGCCGCGGCGGGGATGTCGGCACCGCCGAAATGGCCGGCGTCGTCACGCCGGCAGCCGAACGCGGCGGCACCTCCACCCTCACCCGGACCGGTGGCGGCGGCAGCAGTGCGGATGGCAGCGGCGGCGGAAATGGTGTCCGCACGGGTGCTATCGGGTTGATCGCGCCGCCTCAGGCCGCTTCCTGGGGCGTGCGTTTCGGTCGTGCCGCCGTCGTCGTGACGGTGGTTGCCGTGGTCGCCAACCTGTTGTCCGTGGTGACCCGCGGGCTGGCGGTCGGCCGGCTCCCGCTGGGCAACATGTACGAGTTCACCTCGGTGATCTGTGCAGCGATCTCGATCTGCTGGTTGATCGTGCTGGCCCGTACCGGCGCCAGGACCATGGGTGCGTTCGTGATGTTGCCGGTGGTCATCCTGGCGTTCGTGGCGGGCACGGTGCTGTACGTCCCGGCGGCGCCGGTCGCGCCGGCGCTGAACTCGTACTGGAAGTGGATCCACGTCACGACGGTCGCGCTGTCCTCGAGTGTGCTGATGGTCAGCGGTGCGGCGTCGGTGCTCTACCTGCTGCGGGGTCGGCACGAGCGGCGACTGGCGACCGCGCTGCCGTCCGGAACCGGCAGTGGGATCGATGGTGACGGGATTGACGCCGGTGGGATGGAAGCCGGTGGGTTCGATGCAGGCGGGCCCGTGGTCGGACCCGGGGGGACCGAACACGCGCGGCCCGGTCGTGCGGACCGGTCGTTGCTCGGCCGGCTGCCGTCGTTGGCGACGCTGGATCGCATCGCCTACCGGACCGCGATCGTCGCCTTCCCGGTCTACACGTTCGCCGTGATCGCCGGCGCGCTGTGGGCGGAGGTCGCCTGGGGCCGGTACTGGGGTTGGGATCCGAAGGAAACCTGCGCGTTCGTCACCTGGGTGATCTACGCGGCGTACCTGCACGCCAGGTCGACGGCGGGATGGCGTGGCCGGCGGGCCGCCTGGATCTCGGTGGTCGGCTTCGCCTCGATCATGTTCAACCTGTTCTTCGTGAACATGGTGGTGTCGGGGCTGCACTCGTACGCCGGGCTCAACTAGCCGGTCAGAACCGTCCGTCTGAACCCGCGGTTCGCTGGGCCGCGGCCGTGGCCTGCACGGCGCGACGACAGCGCGGCGACGGCGAGGGCGCGCCGACGGCGAGGGCGCGACGACGGCGAGAGCGCGGCGACGGCGACGGCGCGGCGACGGCGAGAGCGAGACGACGGCGAGAGCGATGACGGCGAGATGACGGGGGTGATGACGTGACCAGCGCGACGAGGGACGGCCGCGAGGACCCTATGGGCGCGGCTGTAGTACTCGCAACGGCGACGACTGCCCGGTACATCGAGCAGTCAGCGAGTCCCCGAGGGAGCCGGCGTCAGCCGCTCTTGTCCTCGCCGTGCAGCTTCCGGTCGATCTCGTTCAGGAACTCGGGATCGTCATCAGGTGCCAGGGTTCGGGTCGGCCGAGTCGAACGGGTCGGCCTGGTCATTCCGTTGCTGGACGGGTCGGATCCCGGTGTGCGTGCGCCGATCCCACGCCAGGCCAGCGCGATCACCAGGATCGTCACGCCGATTGCCACGAGCATGTACATCGGCCACCTCCTCAGTGCCCTTCAGAGTACGCATATCCGGGGCGCGGTGGCTGAGCAGAAAATGCGGCCCCCGGATCAGCCCCGACCGGTGATCGACGGGGAACAACCTGTGAAACCAGAACGTCCCGGTTCCGTCGATCATCATCGACGAAACCGGGACGTGCAGCGGTCCTGACCCTGCCGGCGCCGCCGATCCACCTGACGGCAGATCAAGAGCGCCGGCGGACGATCAGGCGGTCGAACGCGAAGCGTCGACGGTGAGGTCTGCCAGCAGAGCGCTCACCTCGGATTCGCGGAACCTGCGGTGCCCGCCGGGTGTCCGGATGGAACCGATGCGGCCGGCGGAAGCCCACCGCGTCACGGTTTTGGGATCCACTCGGAACATCAGCGCCACCTCCCCCGGGGTCAGCAACCTCTCAGAAATCTCCATGGTCACGTGCCACCTCCATTTCAGGCCCCGACTGGCCTCGTGCGCCGGGACGGCGTGTGTCCATTGTGCGACATTCGTCTCGGTTCATCGAGAGCCGGGTGTCAGTAATGTTCTGGTAAATACGAAGTGTCTGATTTCATACTGTGATAGCACCAATGTCCGTCACCCGTCCGGGGTGGCCGCGCGGTCCTGTCCGGGGTTGTCGCCATGCCTCTGACCTGCGGATCTCCGTCAGGGCGAGGACTAGGCGGGCCCCGCAGGCTGGGTCGAACCCCGAAAGGCTTGAAGTACGGATGGGCCGCCAACGTTGGCGGTCTGGCCCGAAAACAGGCCGACCGCGGGCTACGCGGCGGCCGAACGATCCCCTGGTGGCAACGGCTCCATCGGAACAGAGGCTACCTTCGTTGTCGGACCGTGACGTCGGGTGACCGGACGTGAACAGCTGCGCAGCGCCGGACCTGCCGACGCTGGTGTCCGGACGCGCGGCATCCGGACACCAGGGATCAGCGCGCCGGGGACGGCGGCAGAGGGGAGCGGGCACCGGCGGCCGGCAGCGAAACGAATATCGGACACACGACATCGGAAACGCGACATCGGAACAGCGCAGGAGGATGTATGGACGCCGTCGATCGCCGGTTGGTCGATGCACTCCGGGCTGACGGGCGGGCGAGTTACGCCGAACTGGCCCGGCTGGTCGGTCTGTCGTCCTCCGCCGTGCACGAGCGGGTGGCCAAACTGGAATCCAACGGGATCATCACCGGGTTCAGGGCGACGGTGAATCCGGCCTCC
>DASQFG010000362.1:0-4777 GCA_035633315.1 Nakamurella sp.
AGCTAACGCTGGTCGTACTCGTCGATGACGTGCATGGCCGCCTCTTCGGCGCTGGCGCCGGCACCATCGATGCCGACATCGCCCGCGAACAGGTCCTTGTCTCGGTCGACGTACCCACCGCCGTCCGAGTCGACGAGCCGACCCGCGCGCCGGTCCCCAACCTCGTCGCCGTTCTCGTCGAACAGATTGCTCGAGTCCTCGTTCCACACGTCGGGCTCTTCGGCCGACAGCAGGTCGTTCAGGCTGGACCCACGCGCTTCCTCGGCTTCGGTGGGCACCCGGACGGCGGGTGCGCGGTCGGGCGGTGAGTAGCCCTCGTCAAGCACGTCGTCGATGCCTCGGTCCAGCAGGCTGTCCTCGATCGACAACTGTTCGGCCACGCCGTCGGCGCCGTCGGTCTCGGACCCGGGTTCGGTTTCATCGATCTGGCTCATCAGGAGTCCTCTCCTTCCAGCGCCCGAAACGGCACCGGAACCTGGTTCGTTCACTACCTCCACCGTAGTCGCCGCAAGATCAGCGCGTGGCCGGAGCGCTCATGCGCCCAGCAGGTAGAGCAGGAAGGCCACGACGATTGCCAGACTCAGCACGATTCCGGCAATCAGGCAGGCCACCACGAGCATTCCGATGCCGCGGAGCCGCCCGGGCATCAACGGAGCCAGTTCGTCCCGGTCGACCAGTTGCTGCAGGACACCGGTCAGTTTGATGCCACGCCACATGCCACCCAGCAATCGCAGTGGTCGCGATCTGCGGGGACGGGCGGCCGCCACCACGCGGCCGGCCGTCAGATTCTTCGCCGCCCGCTCCCACACGTCACGTCCGGTGACCGTGGTTGAGAAGGCGTCGGCCAACGCCTCCGGAGCCGCGGCGACCGCCAGCAGCTGGCGCCGGCGCAGACTCAACCATGCCGCCACCACCAGGCCGACGACCGCCACCACGATCCAGAACGGGTCGTCCGGCCCTGGGCGCAGCAACGCCAGCACGATCAACAGGACGCTGGGCAGTGCCGCGATGAGCACCACCACCAGCAGCGGCACCCTGGTCGCTTTGATCACCGGCACCAGCACCCGAACCAGGTGGTCGATGGTCTTGTCCCGGGCGACCGCGGCCGAGGCGACCGCCCGTCGGGTCCGCGACGGAACAGGGGCGGAGATGGGGGTGGACAGGGGCGCCGCATCGACCGGTCCGTCAGCGGCGGGCACCGGTCCGTCAGCGGCGGGCAACGGTCCGTCGGCGGCGGGCAACGGTCCGTCGGCGGCAGCCTCTGGGGCAGGCTCGTCCGAACTCATCCGGCAGCGGGCTCCACGGCACGGCCGACCAGGTCGCCGTCCGCCAGGCAGTCGGAGTCCTCGGCCGCCGCCGAGCAGTTCTCTGTCGCCAGCCGCGCGCCGACCGCCTCGCCGACCTCGGCCAGCACCTCGAGTTGGGCCGGGGTGAGCAGGTCGATCACGTAGTCCCGGACCGCCTCGACATGGCCGGGAGCGGCCTTCTCGATCGTGCTCAAGCCGTGCGGGGTGATCGCCACCATCAGCCCGCGGCCGTCGGTGATGCAGCCGCGCCGCTCCACCAACCCTTTGGCCACCATTCGTTTGAGGTGGTGAGAGAGCCTGCTCTTTTCCCATCCGGTGGCCCGACCGAGTTCACCGGCGCGGAGCACCCCCGTCGACGACTCGGACAGTACGACCAACACCTCGTAGTCCGCCGTGGACAGCGCCGAATCGCTCAGCAGTTGCCGGTTCAGGGCAGCCGCCAGCGGTCCGCCGAGCTGGTGCATCGCCCGCCACGCCCGGGATTCGGCCGGCGTCAGCCACCGCGGCTCGGGGGTCACGCGCGTTCCGGACATGATGACCAGTCTAGAGCTAGCGGTTGATGTGTCATCCGATCGATCGGTCGTTCACCCGTACAGTCGTCCCCCGTCACTGGCCTTCTCCCTCATCCGGTCTCCTCTGCGGTTCGAAGACCGGGACGTCACCGACGATCGGGTTCGTCCGGCGCGACGGCGCGAGGTACCTGGTGGTCAGATTCACCAGGGTGGCGAGCCGGTTCCGGTTGCCCAGCAACATCGCGATGTGCACGAACAGCCACCCCAGCCAGGCCAGCGACCCGGTCAGCTTCAGCGACTTGCCCTTGATCAGCGCGATGTCGGCGATGGCCGCCCGGCGGCCGATGGTCGCCATCGTGCCCTTGTCGCGATAGTGGAACTCGTGGGTCGGACGGCCGGTCACCAGCGCGGCGATCTGTTTGCCGGCGTGCTTGCCACCCTGCAGGGCGGGCTGCGCCAGCTGGGGCAGCGGGTTCGGGTAGAGCGCGACGTCACCGACCGCGAAGACGTTCTTGAACCCGGTCACCCGCAGGTCGCCCTCGACGGCGATCCGGCCGCCGCGCCCCTGCGGCAGGCCCCAGTTCCCGACCACCCTGGGAATGGCGACGCCGGTCGCCCAGATCACCACGCCGGCCTTGAGGAACTCCCCGTTTCCGAGCAGCACGCCGTCCTCGCTGACCTCGGACACCGACGTGTTCAACCGCAGCTCCACACCGCGCTCCCGCAGTGCCCGCGCCGCGTACTCGCGGAGCGACGGCGCGAACGGCCCCAGCACCGTGTCGGACATCTCGACCAGCACGATGTGGGTGCGGCGCGGATCCAGTTCGGGGTAGATCGCGGCCATCGAGTCGTTGCGGAGCTCCGCCAGCGCGCCGGCCATCTCCACCCCGGTGGGACCCGCGCCGACGACCACGAGCGAGAGATCCTCGTTCAGGTTGGAGGCCGCGGCGTGCTCGAGACTGGTGAAGATCTCGTCGCGCAGTTTCAGCGCCTGGGCCCGCGTGTAGATAGCCCGTGAATTCTCCTCGGCGCCCTTGGTGCCGAAATAGTTCGTGGTCGCCCCGGTTGCAATCACCAGGTAGTCGTAGTGCAGGGTGCCGCCCTCGGCGAAGCTGAGGATCTGCTCGTTCGGGTCGATCCCGACGACATCGCCCTGCCGGAAGCTGACGTTCTTCTGCGACATGCGGGTAGCGCGCAGGAAGAACGTCACGTCCCCGGGATTCAGGCCGGCGGTGGCGACCTGGTAGAGCAACGGTTGAAAGGTGTTATAGGTATGTCGATCGACCAGCGTGACGTCCACGTCGGACTTCGCCAGGGCCCTGACCGCGGTGAGGCCGCCGAAGCCACCTCCGAGCACGACGACATGCTGGCGGCGGCGGGCCGACGCTGGACGAACGGAGGTGCTCGGTTCGGTCATGGTGCTTCCCTCATGATGAACGCCGATGATGAACGCCGACGGTGGTCTGGAATCGCTGACCCGATCGTTGGGACTCGATCGGTTGGGGGTCACCGGATGGATGACTGTACCGGCGCGCCGGCCATGAACCGCAATCCCGTCGCCGACGAGCTCAACCACGAATCACGGTGGGCGCACGGTCTCGACGGCGATCGCATAGACGCTCACCAAGATCATGTCGACGACGATCGACACCCCCTGCCAGAACGCCCAGGACGACGCCGGCCCCATGCCCGTGTCGTCCACCCCGACGGCGGCCAGCAGGATCGCGATGCCGCTGACCGTGGTCGTCGCGGCGAGTACCAGGCACACCCGCCGCCAGACCGGGGCCGCAAACCACATCGCGGCAACGATTCCCAGCGGCAGGGCCACCATGGCCGGGATGGCCCCGGCCATGTGCACCTTGGCCTGCGTCGACATCTGCCGGCCGCCCTCGTCCGTCCGGACAACTGCCATCAGCAGGCTGCCGGCATAGCCCACGGCCAGCAGCCAGCGCGCCGGACCGGGCACCGGCCGGTACCGCAGCAGCATCAGCGGCGCGGAGGCCAGCACGACCACCCACACCGAGAACAGCCAGCCGTGCGGGCCCACGCCATATTGGGAGACCGAGATCTCCGGCGGAAACGGGTCGTCGGCGACGACCTGCACCACCACCCAGAGCACCCAGGCCGTCACGGCGCAGGCTTGACCGGCGACCTTCCAGGCGTGCATCGCCCCATGATGGTGGCGTCAGCCTGCTGGCGGGCGCGGCGGGGCCAATTGGTCGAGCTGACCGGTGATCGCCCGAACCCGGTTGTCCAGCCGGCTGACATCACTGGCCATCTCGTCGACCTCGGCCCGCGACGTCAACGGCGCCCGCAGTCGTTGACGCAGCACCTCGTGCTGATCGGCGGCCCGGGCGAAATGCTCGACGATGTCCTCCCGGCCGGTGGCCTCCACCCGCGGTTCCAGCGCCTCCAGGGCCGGGCCGAGCTCGTCGAGCCGTTCTGCCAGCCCGCGGGTGAGGTCGGTGAGCGCGGCCGAGTCCTGCGGTTTCCGCCGGTGGCGCACCCTGAACCGGCCGACGATTCCGGCGGCGATCAGCAGGATGATCGCGCCGATCAGCACGATCGACCAGGGGAACGGCTTGTCGGTGGCGACGTCGGTGTAGGCGCGGACCGCGGCCGGCGGGTCGGCGGCGTCGGCGGCCGCGCTCCTGGCATCCTCGTCCGCCGCGGTGGACACTGTGGTGCTGCGCGAACCGATCGCGTCCGGGGACAGCACCAGCACCGTGCCGCCCGACCGGACCTGCACCGCGCCGGCGATATCCATGGCCTGCTGAGTGGTCAGCGAACCCGCCACCGAGACCACGGACAATCCGAGCCCGTCCGCGCGGGACTCCGAGACCGCTTCGGCCAGGCCGGTTTCCGCTCCGGATTCGCCGATCACCGTGACATGGTCGGCACCAAGGTCGGCCACCGCGGCGTCGATGTCGACCCCGCCGATCACTTCGCCGCGGGCGT
>DASQFG010000363.1:0-3015 GCA_035633315.1 Nakamurella sp.
GGCCGGCCCGGCGCTGGTCTCCAGCAGGTTCCAGGTCGCCTGCACGGCGGAGAACAGCCGCGCGTCGGCCCTGGTCACCTCGAGGGCGCGTTCGACGATGTCGCCCTGCCGGGCGCCGGAGGTGGAAAAGCCGATCGCCACCCCGGAATCGCGCAGCCTGGCCAGCGCGTCCAGCAATGGCCCGTCGGTGAACAGCGGTGAATCCAGGGTCAACGAATGAACCTGGTAGAGGTGCACCCGCGGCAGGGTGGCCCGGGTCAGCTCCCATTGCTCGGTGAACGCCGCCAGGGAATGTTCCTTGACCTCATGGACCTCCGCCCGCGGGTCCCACGCGCCGACGTACCGGTAGCCCCATTTGCTCGAGACGGTCGGCGCCTTCACGGCCCATTCCGGGTCCTGCGCTGCCATGCCCCGCCACCACTGCCCGACGAATTCCTCCGCGCGACCGTACGACCGGGCGGTGTCGATCCAGTCGATCCCCGAACGCACCGCGGCATCCAGCACCCGGAAAGTGTTGTCCCGGAAGGACTCGACACTGCGGTCGATCGGCAGTTGCTCGGCGCTGCCGGTGCTGATGTACGCGGGACGGCCGAGCACAGCGGTGCCGATGGCCCACCGTGCTCGACGCGGCCTGATGCTCACAGCCCCAGAAGTTACAGGGCCCCGTAGTGAACGGGTCCCAGGAGCTACAGGTATTGACCCGTGTTCGACGCGGTGTCGATGGCGCGCGATCCCTCGGACTGCTTGCCGGACACCAGGGTCCGGATGTAGACGATCCGCTCGCCCTTCTTGCCGGAGATGCGCGCCCAGTCGTCGGGATTCGTGGTGTTCGGCAGGTCCTCGTTCTCGGCGAACTCGTCGGAGATCGCCTCGAGCAGCTGCGACACCCGAAGACCACCGGCGGCGTCAGCACCGTGCACGATGCGGTCCTTGATCGCGGCCTTCTTGGCCCGGTCCACGATGTTCTGGATCATCGCGCCGGAGTTGAAATCCTTGAAGTACAGGACCTCCTTGTCACCGTTGGCGTAGGTGACCTCCAGGAACCGGTTCTCGTCGGTCTCGGTGTACATCCGCTCGACGGTGTGCTGGATCATCGCGGCGATGGTGCCCTGGCGGTCACCACCGAATTCGGCGAGATCGTCCGGGTGGATGGGCAGTTCCGGGATGAGGTACTTGGTGAAGATGTCCCTGGCCGCTTCCGCGTCCGGACGTTCGATCTTGATCTTGACGTCGAGCCGGCCCGGACGCAGGATCGCCGGGTCGATCATGTCCTCGCGGTTGGAGGCGCCGATCACGATGACGTTCTCCAGGCCCTCGACGCCGTCGATCTCGCTGAGCAGCTGCGGCACGATGGTGGTTTCCACGTCCGAGGAGACGCCGGTGCCGCGGGTGCGGAAGACCGAATCCATCTCGTCGAAGAACACGATCACCGGGGTGCCGTCGGAGGCCTTCTCCCTGGCCCGTTGGAAGATCAACCGAATGGTCCGCTCGGTTTCGCCGACATATTTGTTCAGCAGTTCCGGACCCTTGATGTTCAGGAAATAGCTGGTGATCCGTTCCTGCCCGCGGGACATGGCCACCTGCTTGGCCAGCGAATTCGCCACGGCCTTGGCGATGAGCGTCTTGCCGCAGCCGGGCGGACCGTAGAGCAGCACACCCTTCGGCGGCCGCAGCTGGTATTCGCGGAACAAGTCCTTGTGCAGGAACGGCAATTCCACGGCGTCGCGGATCTGTTCGATCTGCCGGGTCAGCCCGCCGATGTCGGAATACTCGACGTCGGGGACCTCCTCCAGCACCAGGTCCTCGACCTCGGCCTTGGGCACCTTCTCGTAGGCGTAGCCGGCCTTCGAGTCGACCAGTAGGGAATCGCCGGGCTTGAGCGGGGAGTCCATCAGCGGCGCGGCCAGGTGCACCACGCGCTCCTCATCGGCGTGGCCGACCACCAGCGCGCGATCGCCGCCGAGCACCTCGCGCAGCGCACAGACCTCGCCGACCAGTTCGTACGACCCCGCCTCGACCACGGTGAGGGCCTCGTTGAGGCGGACCTGCTGGCCGCGCTGCAGCGCTTCGACCTCGACCGTCGGGGAGACCGCCAGCCGCATCCGCCGACCGCCGGTGAACACCTCGATCGAGCCGTCCGGACCCACGGACAGGAAGACGCCGTAGCCGCTCGGCGGTTGGGCGAGCCGGTCGACCTCCTCCTTCAACTGCAGGAGCTGAGCCCGCGCATCGCGCAGCGTGACGACGAGCTTCTCGTTGCGCTCGGACAGGGCGTTGATGCGGTTGGCCGACTCGGTGAGCTGACGTTCCAGCGGCCTGGTGTCGGTGGGCGCTATCGCCAGCCGGCGCCGGAGCTGGGCTATCTCGTCGTTGAGCACCCGGATTTGCGCGCTGAGCTGCGCGGGTGTCTGCCGGTAACCTTCTTCGGGGCCAGAGTCAGCGCCCTCCGAAGTCCCGGACACGTCAGACGGTCTGTGATCCGCCACATTGCCCTCCCCTGGAGTCGGAGCCCTGCAAAGGCCAAGACTACCTGGGGGTCCGGACGGCGCTGCTGACATTAACTTGCCGCGGCCCATGTTTCTGCGGATCAGCCGAACGTCCGTCCACCCCTCGGACGACCGTCCGGTGGTCCGTGAGCAGCGGGTTTCCGGGCCTGCGGGCGGCCGTCCGCGGGGCGGGCTGATCGGGCCCGCACCGCGATAGCTGGCCGATCGTTACACGACAGACACGCGCCGGACGCGGTTCGGCCGGTCCTCAGGGGCCGATCGGGGTCGGAGATCGGCGCGTCGGTTCGCGCGTCGGTTCGCTCGTCAGCGACCCGACGCGGTGGGCCGCCGCTGGGGTCGCGGCGCGGTCACTCCGGGCGCCAGGCGGCGGGTGGTGAGCAGGAACGCGGTGTGCCCGATCATCCGATGCTCCGGGCGGACCGCCAGCCCGACCAGATGCCAGGGTCGGTGCAGTGACTCCCACGCCGACGGCTCGGTGAAGCCGCCATGGTGCCGCATTTCCTCGGCG
>DASQFG010000364.1:0-21427 GCA_035633315.1 Nakamurella sp.
CCGGTGATGCCGTGCAGGGTGGCCATGCCCTCGTACAGCCGGGCCTTCAGCTTCTCCATCTTGACCGTCGACCGTTTCGCGCCCATCGCCCGGCGCAGCTGATCGGCCTCGCCCGCGTCGAATCCGGCGACGTCCACGGCCAGTTGCATCAACTGTTCCTGGAACAGCGGGATCCCCAGGGTTTTGGACAACGACCGCTTCATCACCGGGTGGTCGTAGGTGACCGGCTCCATCCCGTTGCGGCGCCGGATGTACGGGTGAACCGAACCGCCCTGGATCGGGCCGGGCCTGATCAGCGCCACTTCGACGACCAGGTCGTAGAACGTCCGCGGCTTCAGCCGCGGCAGGGTGGCCATCTGCGCACGGGATTCCACCTGGAATACACCGACCGAATCTGCGCGTTGCAGCATTTCGTACACCGCTGGTTCTTCCAGGTCCAATGCGGCGAAATCGACCTCGATCCCCTCGTGTTCACGCACCAGGTCGACCGCATAGTGCAGGGCGGACAGCATGCCCAATCCGAGAAGGTCGAACTTGACAAGGCCCATCGCCGCGCAGTCGTCCTTGTCCCATTGCAGCACCGACCTGTTCTCCATCCGCCCCCATTCTACGGGGCAGACCTGGGCGACCGGGCGATCACAGATCACCATTCCACCGGAATGTATTCCCAGATGCCGAGGGAAATCCTGGATCTGCCCGGCCAATTCGAGCACGTCGACCGGAATGGCGTGCTCCATCGGCCCGGTTCCGGCACTGGCCGCCTCCACCTGGGCGGCCAGTGGTGCCCAGCCGTCCAGTTGTTTGGAATAGGCGTCCTGCTGACCAGGCGAATGACCGAGCGCCTTGGCCATGTCCCGCACTGCCATGCGTGGTCGAAAGGTGTTGACGTTGGCCACTTGTGCCGCGTAGTCCCGGCCGTACTTGTCGTAGACGTACTGGATGACCTCCTCCCGGCGATCGGATTCGATGTCGATGTCGATGTCCGGCGGACCGTCTCGTTCGGGCGCCAGGAACCGCTCGAACAGCAGTTGGTACCGCACGGCGTCGACCGCGGTGATGCCAAGGGCGTAGCACACTGCGGAGTTCGCGGCCGATCCCCTGCCCTGACAAAGGATGTGGTGATCTCGGCAGAAGGCGACGATGTCATGGACGATCAGGAAATAGCCGGGGAAATTCAGCGTGGCGATGATGGTCAATTCCTTGTCGATCTGCGCGTAGGCGTCCGGTTTCTCCTGCGGGGAACCGTATCGCCGGGCAGCGCCGATCATGGTGAGCTGACGCAGGTGGGAATTCTCGTCGTGCCCCGGCGGAACGTCATAGGGCGGCAGTTGCGGGGCCACCAGATGCAGGTCGAACGAGCATTCCTGGCCTAGCGCGGCGGCGGTCGGCACCGCGGAGGGATATCGGGCGAACAGCGCCGCCATTTCCGCGCCGGATCGCAGGTACGCTCCCGGCCCCGGCGGCAGGTAGGGGTCGGCCTCGTCAAGGCTGCGCCGCCCGCGGACGGCCGCCATCGCCGCACCCAGCCGGCTGGCCTGCGGGGTGGCGTAATGCGCCCCGGTGGTGGCCACCACCGGCAACCCGAGTCCGGCGGCCAGGTCGGCGAGCGCGTCGTTGTCCTCGTCATCGGTGGGCAGCAACTGGGTGGTGAGTTCGACGACGACGTTGTGCCGGCCGAACCGATCCATCAATGCGACGATCTCGGCACGGGCCCGGTCGGGGCCGCCGGTGGACAACGCCCGCCGCACCCTGCCTTTGCGACACCCGGTGAGGATCAGCCAGTTGTCCTGCGCAGCATCGGCGAGCTCATCGAGATCGTAGACGGGGCGGCCCTTCTCGCCGCCGGTGAGTTGGGCACGGCTGATCTGCTGGGACAGCCGCTGGTATCCCGGCTGGCCGCGGGCCAGCACCAGCAGGTGATCACCCACCGGATCCGCAATTCCCATCTGCGGCTCGGGGAGACCCAGAGACAGCTCGGCGCCGTACATGGTCCGTAAGGGAGTGTCGGTGGCCGCTTCTGCGAACCGGACGATGCCGTACAAACCGTCGTGATCGGTGATGGCCAGCGACTGGAGTCCCAGCCGGAGCGCCTCTGCGACAAGGTGTTCCGGTGTCGACGCGCCGTCCAGGAAGCTGAACGCGGAGTGGCAGTGCAGCTCCGCGTACGGCACTGCATCGACATGCTCAACCGTCACCGGACGAGCATGATCGAGCGGGCGCAACGGTCCGAGCGTTCCGCGGCCGGGTTTCGGCGGGCGGCCGGACAGCGCACGTTCCAGTTCGGACCAGGGCACGTTGGGGTTGGACCAGCCCATCAGTCGTACACCCCCTCGAGTTGCCAGCCAGTTGCCCCGAACCGCATCAGCATCGCGACCCCCTCATCGGTGACGACCTGCAGGCGAGCCAGGTACCGGGTAGGTCTGTTCACCAGAATCGCCGGACCACCATCAGCGGACTGTTTGTCGGCCGCCCACCATCGTTCGTCCAGAACCCACGGCCCTGCCCACGCGTCGACGTGCTGACGCTCGCCGTGCTGGTCGATCCAGGAGGGCGAGCCGGTCAGCAGACCCCGCCCGGTGAACACCACCGGCCGTCCCGCTGCGTCGAGAACAGTGACGATCTCCGGATCGGAGGTGGCAAGGCGGGTCGGCGACGGCGCGGGAAGCGCCCCCGGCCACGGGGCGGACGGATCCCGCGCAGCGGTTTTCTCCTCTCCCCACGGCACCAGAGTGATCCTGTCCGCGGGGCCACGACCACCGGAAAGTACCGGTGTAACAACTGATTCCGGCCCCAGCAATCCCTGAACCCTGGCGAACGCCCACCCTGCGCGTTGATCATCCTGGCCATCAGAACCCCACAAGCCGTACTGGATCAGCCCGGCGCCGATCGCCTCGACCGGCTCCAACGTCAGGCGGACGATCGCCCCCGGACCTTGGGGGTATCCGTCCTCGGTCAGATCTCCTGGCCGTGCCGTTCGGCCTGCTGTGAGCCACCCGTCGAGTTGCCAGCGCAGGCGGTCTGCGGTGGCCGCGGCGGTCAGCGGCTTGGCGCACCGCCAGATCCGGGAGAGCCTGGCACCACGTTCGGTGTCGGCGGTGATCGCCAGCCGGGTGCAGGCCAGACCGGCATCGGCCAGCAGGGTGTGAAAGCGGTCGGCAAGCGCACGGGCGGCGAACGCCGCGGTGTCGATCCGATCCAGTGGCGGATCGCAGGTCTGCTCCACGGTCAGTTCGTCGGGGATCTGCCGGCGGGAGACGCCGCGCTCGGCCGACCCACGTGCCAACCGATGGGCCTGGACCGCGTCCGCCCCGAATCGGGTGGCCACCTTGATCTCCGGCAGAGCCGCAAACGCACCGATCGTGGTGATCCCCAGCCTGACCAGCAGATCGGTCAGCACAGCCCGCTCCGGGGGCGAGATGGCGGGATCACGAGCCAGTTCGGTGATCGGCAGCGGTGCGCAGAACTCCGCTGATCCGGCCGGCGGAACGATGGTCGCACTGCGCGCGGCCAGCACCGCGACCGCCAGAACATCGGCTACCCCGACCCTGCACTCGACATCCAGGGATTCGACGGTGTCGACAATCTTTTCCGCAGCAGCGATCTCGCTACCGAAATATCGCGCCGGACCACGCGCCGAGCAGGCAAGGACTCCAGGGCGAAGGATCTCCACTCCTGGAGCGATCGTTTCCACCGCTGCCGCGACCGGCTCGAACAGCCGCGCATCGCGGTCCGGGTCGGCGCGGGTGATATGCAGGTCCGGGCAGCGTGATTGGGCGTCACGGCGGCGTTGACCCAGGTGCACTCCTTCGTTGCGGGCGGTGGTGGTGCACGCCTGGACCCTGTTGGCATGGAAGACCGCGACCGGGTCCGACACCGGATGGCCGGCATGGCGGGCCGCGGCGACGGCCGGCCAGTCCGGGCACCACACCACCAGGGTCCGCCCGATCGGGGTCCCGCCGTTCATGTCAGCTCTTGTCATGTCGGCACGTGTTCGCCGGCTCTGCACAGCACACCCACGGAGTCGGCCAGGCTGAATCGCTCTCCCCGCCAGCCGGGCCTGATCCGTTCCGGGTCCATCGGCTCGTTCGGCTCCGCTGGATTGTCCTCCGCTGGATTGTCCTCAGGGGGATTGTCGCGGTGCAACTGATCCAGCCCACCGAAGGGAACGAGCACCTTGTCGGGCCGTCGGAACACCCATCCCCCGCCGGTTCGGCCATCGCCGGGGTCTGCCGACCAGGACACGGTGAAGCCTTCTTCGTGAATGGCCCGGTGGTGCCGGCCGCAGAGCAGCACCAGATTGTCCAGATCGGTCGGTCCTCCGTGCAACCAGTGCACGACGTGGTGCGCCTGCAGATGCCGCTGGCGATGGCAGCCCGGGAACTGGCACCCGCCGTCCCGGATCCGCAATGCCCGGCGCAACGCAGCGGACATTTTACGGGTCTTGCGACCCAGTCTCAACAACTCACCCGGGTTCGCGGCATGAAGTACGGCGACCACCGCCGAATCGCAGGCGATCCGCTCGGCGGTGGACCGATCCACGCCTGGGCCGTTCTCGATCTGGCACAACAACTCTCCGGACGAACCGGGCCGGTCCTCCGGCGATGAAGACGCGTCGGCGAATATCCCGACATCCGCGTGCAGGACCACCAGGTGTTGATCATCCCCGGAGCTGTCCACCGGCCCGGCGGCCAGCGCGGACCGAGCCATCGCCACCAGAGCATCCGCAGCGCTGACCGCGTCGCGATCCTCACCGTCATCGGTTTCGTCGTCGTGTGAAGCACAATCGCCGGACCCATCGGCGAGATCACCGACCTTGATCTCCGCACCCGGCGGCTCTTCGCCATTGGCGGCGCACGGCCGGGACGAGACGAAGACCTCCTGCTGCGCTTGTTGCAACGCAGCTACCACGATCGCGCCCTCATCGGCGGTCAGCCTGGCGCTGACCACCAACATGCCGTCCTCATCCCAGAACCAGCGGGCCCGCCGCCGCCGACGCTGCTCCAGCCCAATCCCCTCGGCCTTGCGGTACCCCCGTACCACCCGTTCCAACTGCGAGGCCGTGTGCACCAGACCCTGATCCAGCAGGGTCTGCTCATCGACCCGATCCGCGACCCTGGTCAGCGCTCGCACCTTCGAGTACGACAATCGACCCGACGCGAATGCCGCATCCAGCAACGGCAACCTCACCAAAGCGGTCGCCACCCGCACGTACTCCCTGGCAGCGCCGACCGCCACCGAGCATGCCCACGACAACCAGTGCGCACACGACACCACGCCCCACTGCGCCCACCCCTTCCGCCTGTCGAACTCGGCGATCAGCCGCAGCCATTCACACGTCGACGCCGCCAAACGACCTGCCAGCGAACAGATCCGGGCCTCCAACCGCTCCAGCGGAACCTCACCGGCATCGTCCCCATGGAACCCGGTGACCCGAGGTGTCGAGCGGGACGGGAGCGCACCCACAGCAAGGGCGCCGTCACCGCCGATCGCAATCTGCTGATCAGGTTCCGGAACGAACCAGGTCTCCGGCACCGCCGACTCCTGGCTCCCTCGTACCGGTGCGCTCTGCCACATCAACGTCAGCTCGTCCACCGCTCCCCCAACCCCTTCCGACCTGACTCCAGCTGCTATCTGGACCTATGTTCGAGGCTAGAACAGGGGTACGACAGTCCCTGTTTCTCGTGGATTTCGCCCCTTGCGTCCGGTATGTCGATATCGCAGAAACGCGGGTCGTTGCACGAGGATCACCTCGGCGCGGCACGGTCGAGAGCGCGCGGTCGAGAACGCGCACGTGCCGATGCCGATGCCGTGCCGATGTCGATGCCGGCGAGAACCGCCGACGACCGAACAACCCTTGAGCACCGACGGAGCACCGCTATGAGCACAGCAATGTCCGAAATGTCTCTACCGCGGAAACGCCAACCGGAGGAGGACGAGGAGGAGGTATCGCCCTGGCCCAGCTCAGCGCTGCCAGGCGAACAGATCCTGCAGCAGGCAATCTCGGCGCCGTGATGGATCCCCTCGCGGTGAATATGCAACACCAACGCGGCCATCGGTTCGGTGTCACAACCTGGTTCTCCGCGCAGCCTGGTTCTCCGCGCAGCCTGGTTCTCCGCACAGCCGGAGTCGTCTACATGTCGTGGATATCAACCCACCTCGGCGGCCGCCGGGAGCAGACCCGGATCAAAGCCGTGCGTCTCCACCGCAGCACGGATCGAACCTTGCGCCAACTGCACAGCGGTGCGCTGACTGCGCAACAGCAACGCCGCCTGTCGGGTGCGACCCGCCGCCGCTCCCCGGCCGCTGACGTCAACCACGAGTTCCCGCTCCCGCAGCCGACCATGCCCCTGCCCGAGCCCCGCCCACCCCTGCCAGCGAGAGGTGAGCACCAGGTCGGCGCCTGGCCACGGCCCCACCGAGAGCAACACCGCACCACGCTGCCGAAGCCGGCCAGTGATCACCCGAAGCCTGCCGGGGCCGGGCCGAGCGTGGGGCGGCAGGGTGACCGCCACCATGTCCACGCCGTCCACCAGGATCGAGAGCACCTGCAGCACATCGGGTCCCGGCTCGGGAACCAGCACCACCCGATCCAGGTCGACCCCGAACTCCGACGCCGCCAGCATCCCGATGTCCGGCATCCCGACCAGCGCCGACCATGACGCCGGTGGCCCGGACAGCAGGGCGAACAACAGGCTCGACGCGCCCTGCCCCTGCAGGCTGACCACCGAACCACGAGCGAGCCCGCGCCGCGGCAGGACCGCCGCCAACGGTGCTGGAACCGGGAAGGTGCCCGATCCCGCGACCGGCACGGAAGAATCCGCCGGGGGTAGCGAAGCGGACAGCGAGGAAACAGTGGATGGGCCTTCGCCGGTCACCGCGGCCACCCGACGACGCAGCTCACCGATCACCTCGTGACGCGCTGGCGCCACATCATCGGGGGAGCTGGTATCGAACACGTGTTCGAGAGTAGCCCCCGAGCGCCTCGCCTGTCGAGCCGCCAAAGGAACGCTAGATCGACCCCACCCAGCGCTGCAAGACCTCGGCACCGGCATCCCCGGACTTCTCCGGATGGAACTGCGTCGCCGACAGCGGGCCGTTCTCCACGGCCGCCACGAACCGGTCCCCGCCGTGCTCGGCCCAGGTGACCACCGGCGGCGTGAACGGCCGGGTCACCTCCAGCTCCCACCGGCGCACCGCGTAGGAGTGCACGAAATAGAACCTGGTCCGCGGATCCAAGCCGTCGAACAGCACCGAACCCGCGCCCGGCGAGACCGTGTTCCAGCCCATGTGCGGGATGATCGGCGCCTGCAGGCGCTCCACCACACCCGGCCATTCCCCGACCCCGTCGGTCGCCACCCCGTGCTCCACCCCACGCTCGAACAGGATCTGCATGCCGACGCAGATTCCCAGCACCGGGCGTCCACCGGCCAGCCGCCGGTCGATGATCCTGGCGCCGCGCACCGACGTCAGCCCGCTCATGCAGGCCGCGTACGCACCCACCCCCGGGACCACGAGGCCGTCCGCCCGCGAAGCGGTGTCGAAATCCGAGCTCACCTCGACCTCGACTCCGGTCCGCCGCAGCGCGCGCTCGGCCGACGCCAGATTGCCCGAACCGTAATCCAGCACGACAACAGAGGTCATTCCCGCCTACCCGACTCCCTCACCAGACAGCCACTAACCAGACAGCCACTAACCAGACAGCCAGAGCAGTCCACCGGCGATACACCCGACGGAGAACACCGCCAGCACCACCGCCACCACCCGGGACTTGTTCCAGAAAGACACCACGCCGCCGATCAGGAATCCGCCCACACCGATCAGCAGGATGGGCAGCCAATTCACAGGACGCCCTTCGTCGAAGGGATACCCGTCGCCCGGGGATCCGGTTCTACCGCCGCCCGCAGCGCTCGCGCGATCGACTTGTACTGCGCCTCGCAGATGTGGTGCGGGTCGCGCCCGTACAGCACCCGGACATGCAGCGCGATCCGGGCATGAAAAGCCAAGGAATCGAACACGTGTCGGTTCAGCACCACCGGGTAGTTCCCGCCGACGGTGAAGCCCAGCACCGCATCCGGTTCGCCGGTGTGCACCGAGAACGGCCGGCCCGAGACGTCGACCGCGGCGTGCGCGAGGGTTTCGTCCATCGGAATGAACGCATCGCCGAACCGGCGGATGCCGGCCTTGTCGCCCAGTGCCTGGCCGATGGCCTGGCCGAGGACGATCGCCGTGTCCTCCACGGTGTGGTGGGCGTCGATGTCGACGTCGCCGGTGGAGTGAACGGTCAGATCGAAACTACCGTGCACCCCGAACGCGGTGAGCATGTGGTCGTAGAACCGCACGCCGGTGGAGACCTCGACCACCCCGGTCCCATCCAGGTTCAACTCCACCAGGACCGACGACTCGCTGGTCGTCCTGGAGATCCGGGCACGCCGAGGCGCACCGGCAATCTGGGTCACGAGGTCTCCCTGTCCGTGTGCCACACGTGCTCCGCTCCGATCGTCGCGCACGCCGCCAGGAACGCGTCGTTCTCCGGCTCCGTGCCGATGGTGGCCCGCAGATACCCGGCAATCCCCATGTCCCGCAACAGGATTCCGGAATCCAGGAATCGCCGCCAGGCAGCGGTCGAGTCGGCGAAGATACCGAACAGCAGGAAGTTCGCGTCGGAGTCGATGACACGAAAGCCCTGACTGAGCAACACCTCCCGCACCCGGACACGCTCGGCCACCAGTCGGGCGACAGAGGCCAGGGTGTCGTCGGCGTGCCGCAACGCGGCAAGCGCGGCGGCCTGGGTGAGCGTGGACAGGTGATAGGGCAGGCGCACCAACATCAATGCATCGATGACGGCCGGAGCAGCCGCCAGATACCCCAGTCGCCCGCCGGCGAAGGCGAACGCCTTCGACATCGTCCGCACCACAACGAGTTTGGCGGGGAATTCGTCGATCAGCGAGACCGCAGAGGGCCTGTCGGAGAACTCGGCATACGCCTCGTCCACCACCACGATGCCGCGCGCCTCCTGAACCAGCAGCCTGATGTCGGCCAGCGGCAGCGACCCGCCGGTCGGGTTGTTGGGGCTGGTGACGAACACGACGTCCGGCGAGCGCTCGGCGACAATGCGTGCGGCAGCGTCCATGTCGACGGTGAAGTCCGAGCGCCTCGGGCACGACACCCAGGTGGTCCTGGTGCCGGAGGCGATGATCGGGTGCATCGAGTACGACGGCTCGAACCCGAGCGCGGACCTGCCCTGACCACCGAAGGCCTGCAGCAACTGCAGCAGGATCTCGTTGGATCCGTTGGCCGCCCACACGTTCGAACCCGACAGCGGCACACCGGTGCTGCGTGCCAGATACTCCGCCAGCTTGTCGCGCAGTGCCACCGCGTCCCGATCCGGGTAGCGGTTGAGGTGAACAGCTTCCAGCGCAACAGATTCCGTCAGGTCAGCGACCAGCGCATCCGACGGCGGGTAGGGGTTCTCGTTGGTGTTGATCTGCACCGGCACGCTCAATTGCGGTGCGCCGTAAGGGGTCTTGCCGACCAGATCCGCCCGCAGCGGGAGGTCCGCCAGGGTCACGTCGGTGCCGATCATGCCGGGAACCGCGCGCTGACGGCATCGCCATGGGCGGGCAGGTTCTCCGCGTCCGACAGCGCCAGCACGTGCCCGGCGACCTCGGCCAGCGCGTCCCGGGAGTACTCGATCACCTGCATCTGCCGCAGGAACGTGGTGGTGTTCAACCCGGACGAGAATCTTGCGGACCCGGACGTCGGCAGTACGTGGTTGGACCCGGCGCAGTAGTCGCCCAGCGACACCGGCGAGAACGGCCCGACGAACACCGCCCCGGCGTTGCGGATCCGGCCCGCGACGGCGGCCGCGTCACGGGTCTGGATCTCCAGGTGCTCTGCGGCGTAGGCGTCCGCGACCGTGACGGCGTCGTCGATCGAGCCGACCAGCACAGCACCCGATTGCACCCCGGACAGCGCGATCCGCACCCGGTCGTGATGCTTGGTGTTCGAGACCCGTTGCAGCAACAACTCATCCACCGCATCCGCCAATTCCGGCGAGGTGGTGATCAACACCGAGGCGGCCAGCGGGTCGTGCTCGGCCTGCGAGATCAGATCGGCGGCAACGTGCACCGGGTCGGCGGAATCGTCGGCGACGACGGCGATCTCGGTCGGCCCCGCCTCCGAGTCGATCGCCACGGTGCCGCGCAGCAGGCGTTTGGCGGCGGTGACGTACACGTTGCCCGGCCCGGTGATCACGTCGACGGGTTCGATCACCGTGCCGTCGGTGTCGGTCGCACCCAAAGCGAGCAGCGCGATCCCCTGGGCTCCGCCGGCGGCGTAGATCTCGTCGACGCCGAGCAGGGCGCAGGCGGCCAGCACGTTCGGATCCGGCCAGCCGTTGTTGTCCTTCTGCGGCGGTGAGGTGACGGCGATGGCATCGACCCCGGCGACCTGGGCCGGCACCACGTTCATCACCACGCTGGACGGGTACAGCGCCAACCCGCCCGGCACGTAAAGACCGACCCGGCGCACCGGGACCCAGCGCTGCGTCACGGTGCCGCCCGGCGCGATCGCGGTCACCCGTTCCACCGGCAACTGGGCGGCGTGCCCGACCCGGGCGCGGGCGATGGACTCGGTCAGCGCGTCCCGGACCGCCGGGGTCATGGCGCAGAAAGCGGCCTCGATCACCTCGGCGGGCACCCGCAGGGAGGGCGGCGCGATCCCGTCGAATCGTGCGGAGGCGTCCAGCACGGCCGGCGCCCCGCGGTGTCGCACGTCCTGCACGATCGGGGCAACCGCCTCCGTCGCGGCGCCCACGTCGACGGCGGCCCTCGGGAGCACCCCCCGCAGGTCGCCGAGCCCGGAGCGCAGATCGATCCGCTGCAGCATGGGCAACAGCCTAGTGACCTGCGGTGCCTGCTTCGGCATCAGCGACATCGACCACGTCGATGACGGCGAGACCTGGCGTGGTCCCGAGCCTGACCTGCTCTTCACCGCCCGGCGACCAGACGCCGCTGCGGCCACAGGCGGGACCACCACCTGTCCCCCCGCAGTATTGGGCCAGCACCACCCAGAGCCCGCGCGCGGCGGCCGCCGCCATCTGGCCCGCCATCCGCTCGTCGGAACCCAACCGGAACAGCGCCGCGACCGCGTAGACGTCCGCGCCCATACCGCGCAGCTGCTCCGCGTGGGCGGGAACCGAGGCGTCCCTGCCGACCGCGAGACCGATGCGCCAGCCGTCGATGTCGAGCAACCCGGCAGCCGTACCCGCGGCGAAGATCCCGATCTCGCCGGTATCCAGATAGCGTTTGGTGTACGCCAGCGCGATGGCTCCGGTTGGTGAGATGTGCAACACGCCGATCCGTGGCGACACTGCACCGACGGCCGCGCCGTTGGACCCGCTGGGGCCGACCGGCGCCCCGATCAGCGCGTGCAGCCGCCGCCGGCGGCAGGCGGCGCGAATCGGGTCGAGCCGGGAATCGGTGGGATCCACCCGCATCCGGTGCAGATCGATGAGATCCGGGTCGTACCCGATCACCGACAACTCGGGGAACACCGCCAGCGAGGCGCCGTCGTCCGCGGCGCGCTCGATCCAGGCGACGTGACGCGCGACGTTGACCGGCACGTCGCCGTCGACCGAACCGCCCTGCACGGCGGCCACCCGCAGCGGCGGCCGCGGCGACCCGTCGCGCCGATTGCCCGGACCGCGCCTGTCGGTCACGTCGCTGGGGCGGTGAGGTCCAGCCCGAGATCAAGGGCCGTGGCCGAGTGAGTGAGCGCCCCCACTGCCAGGTAGTCGACTCCGGTCGCGGCCACCTCGGACGCCCGGGCCAGGGTCAGCCCGCCCGAGGACTCCAGTCGCACCGGACGCGACTCCCGCCGGGCACGAACGACGGCGGCGAGAGTGTCAGCGGTGCTGAAGTTGTCGAGCATCACCAGGTCGGCACCGGCCGCCAGCGCCTCCTCGAACTGATCCAACGTGTCCACCTCGACCTCCAGCACGACCAACGGATTCCGTGACCGTACCGCCGCAATGGCGGCACGAACAGAGCCGGCGGCCTCGACGTGGTTGTCCTTGATCAGCGCCGCGTCGCCGAGGCTCATCCGGTGGTTCACCCCACCGCCGCAGCGGACCGCGTACTTTTCCAGCGACCGCAGTCCCGGCAGCGTCTTGCGGGTGTCCCTGATCCGGGCGCCGGTGCCCGACACGGCGTCCACCCATGCCCGGGTCGCGGTGGCGATGCCCGACAGGTGGGTGAGCAGGTTCAGTGCAGTGCGCTCCGCGGTCAGCAGTCCCGCCGTCCGGCCACGGACCAGCAGTGCAGGCTCGCCGGGGACCAGCGTCCCGCCGTCCGGCACCGCGATCTCGCCGGACACCCCGCCGAAACCGGCGCCCACCGTCTCGAAGACGGCCAGCGCGACGGGCCCGCCGGCCAGCACGCCCGGCTGGCGCGGGGTGATCGCGGCGACGCCGGACTGCTCGGCCGGGACGGTGGCCGTGGTGGTGACGTCGGGACCGTCCCGCAGATCCTCGGCCAGCGCGGTGGCGATCACCGTCGCCACCTGTTCGGGATCCAGTCCCGCCGCGACCAGCGCGGCCCGGACGGACGCGGACAGTACTGGTGCTGAGATCACGCCGCCGCCGAACACGATTCGCCGACCGTGGCGTCCAGCCCGTCCGCGCTCCACCGGACGACCACCGACCGCTCCCACGACGAGCGGCGCTCGCGGTGGTCATTGCGCACGTGGCAGCCACGGGATTCGGTGCGGATGTCCGCGGCGGCGAGCAGCGCCGATGCCGCCAGGGCCAGGTTCGCGGCCTCGACCGACCACCTGTCCACGGCGGCCGATGTCACGCGGGCGATCCGCACACCATCGACGACGTCGGCGGCGCTGAGCAATCCGATCTCGTCACGACCGATCCCCGCGCCGGCACTCATCGCCGACTGCAGTGCGGTCCGGCCGGCCGGGTCGCTGCCGGGCACCGGGGTCAGGATCAGCTCCGCGGGGTGCGCGGGCGCCGAACGCACCTCTGCACCCACCGCCGCCGCGGACCGCTCACCCATCACCAGGCCTTCGAGCAGGGAGTTCGAGGCGAGCCGGTTCGCGCCGTGCAGCCCGGTCCTGGCTACCTCGCCGATCGCGTACAGACCGTCGACCGTGGTGCGTCCGTCCATGTCGGTGAGCACCCCGCCGCAGTGGTAGTGCGCGGCCGGCGCCACCGGGATCGGCTGCGCCGACGGGTCGATACCGGCCGCCGCGCACGCCGCGGACACGGTCGGGAAACGACGGGCGAAGAGCTCCCTGGCAATGCCGGTCGCGTCCAGGAACACGTGGTCGGCAATGCCGCCGGGCGCCTGCCCCATCCGGCGGGTAATGGCCAGCGACACCACATCCCGGGGCGCGAGGTCGGCCAGCGGGTGGATGCCCGGCATGATCCGGTCGCCCGCGCCGTCGACCAGCACGGCGCCCTCGCCGCGAACCGCTTCGGTGATCAGCGGCCGGTGCCCGAGATCGCCGGGACCGGTCCACAGCACCGTGGGATGGAACTGCATGAACTCGACGTCCGCGACCGCGGCGCCTGCGCGCAGCGCCATGGCCAGTCCGTCGCCGGTGGCCACCCCCGGGTTGGTGGTGGCCGCGAAGAGGTGGCCGGCGCCGCCGGTGGCGAGCACCACAGCGCGGCTGCGGATCAGCCCGATCGAGCCGTCCGGCGCCAGCACCGAGACGCCGCGCGCCCGGCCGGAACCGTCCATCGCGACGTCGAGCACCTGATGCCCGGAGAGCACCGCGGGCAACCGGCGAACCGCGAGCAACGCCCGCTCGATCTCCGCGCCGGTCGCGTCACCGCCGGCATGGATGACCCGGTTCGCCGAATGGCCACCCTCCCTGGTCCGGAGCAGTCCCTCCGGACCGGTGTCGAACAAGGCACCGCGGGAGATCAATCGGGAGACCGCGGCTGGCCCCGCGGTGAGGATGAGCTCGACGGCGCCCGGATCGGCCAGTCCGGCGCCGGCGACCAGGGTGTCGGCGATGTGGGCCTGGACGGAATCACCGGGGTCGTGTTCGTCACGCACCACGGCGACGCCGCCCTGCGCCCACTGGGTGCTCGAGTCGTCGGCGGCACCTTTGGTCACCACCACGACCGTCAGGCCGGCGACGGCCAGGTCCAGCGCCGCGGTCAGCCCGGCGACACCGGAGCCGACCACCACGACATCGGCGGTGGCGTCCCAGCGCTCCATCACTCGCCACCGCCCCCGCTGATGCCGATCGCAATCATTCGTTCGACCGCGCCGCGTGCCCGGCGGGCGATCTCGGGGTCGACGACGACCTCGTCACGCAACTCCTCGAGCGACGCGAGCAGCTTGGCCGGGGTGATCATCTTCATGTACCTGCAGGACGCCCGCTCGTTGACGGCGCGGAAGTCCACCCCGGGAGCGGCCCGGCGCAACTGGTGCAGCATGCCGATCTCGGTGGCGACCAGCACGGTGCGGGAGGACCCGCGCCTGGCCGCGGTCACCATCTCGCCGGTGGACAGGATCTTCACCCGGTCCGCGGGCACCGCGCCGGCGCCGGCCAGGTACAAAGCGCTGGTGGCACAACCACATTCGGGATGGATGTACAGGTCGGCGTCCGGGTTCTCCCTGGCCTTGGTGGCCAGTTGGGCGCCGTTGATGCCGGCGTGCACATGGCACTCGCCGCCCCAGACCGAGATGTTGTCCCGGCCAAGGATCCGCCGGACATGCGCGCCCAGGAACTGATCCGGGCCGAACAGCACGGGGGTGTCGGCCGGGATCGATGCGACGACATCGACCGCGTTCGACGACGTGCAGCAGATGTCGGTGAGCGCCTTCACCTCGGCAGTCGTGTTGACGTAGGAGACCACCACGGCGCCGGGATTCTGCGCCTTCCAGGTCCGCAATTGCTCGGCGGTGAGCGAATCGGCCAGCGAGCAACCGGCCCGCGCATCCGGAATCAGCACCGTCTTCTCCGGCGAGAGGATCTTCGCGGTCTCGGCCATGAAGTGCACGCCGCAGAACACGATGGTCGACTGCGACGCGGTGGCGGCGATCCGGGACAGCGCGAGCGAGTCGCCGACATGGTGGGCGACGTCCTGGATCTCCGGTACCTGGTAGTTGTGCGCCAGAATCACCGCGTCGCGCTTCTCGGCCAGCGCACGAACCTGCCGCGCCCACTGCGCCGTCTCCTCGGGCGTCATCGAGGGGCCCCCGGACCCGGGCCGGCGCAGCGTCTCGAGCGTCGGTGCGGTCATGTAGTCCTCCAAGGCCGGCGGTGTGTCGCGCGGTGACTGTCAGCTGGTTTTCGACTTATAATCGAAAACATGCCACATCGTATCAGCTCGTCACCTCCCGGTCATCCCTTGGAAACCCAGGTGGAGGTGCTGGCGGCCGTGTTCACGGTGCGCCGCGACCCGGCGGGACGGCAGCGACTGCACGTCCTGCTGTGGGAACGCGCACGTGAACCGGACGCCGGACGATGGGCGCTGCCCGGTGGATTGGTGCTCAAGGACGAGGACGTCGACACCTCCGCGGCCCGTCAGCTGGCCGAGAAGGTGGACCTGACCAGGGTCACCCACCTCGAGCAGATCGGGGTGTTCTCCAACCCCGGTCGGATGCCGGATGCCCGGGTGGTGGCCACCGGTTTCCTCGGGCTGGTGCCGCTGGATGCCGATCCGCGGCTACCGGAGGACACCGCCTGGCACCCGGTCGACGACCTGCCGCCGACCGCGCTGGACCACGGGGTGATCGCCGACCGTGCGCACCGCCGGCTGCAGGCGAAACTCTCGTACACCAACATCGGTTTCGCGCTGGCACCGGCCACCTTCACCATCGGTGAACTCCGCCGGGTCTACGCCACCGCGCTCGGCCACGACGTGGATCCGACCAACCTGCAACGCATCTTGACCAGGCGCGGGATGCTCGAACCCACCGGCTCGACCGCTGCGCCCGGCCCGAGCGGGGGCCGGCCGGCCGCGATGTACCGGTTCACCATCGGGGAACTGCGGGTGACGGATCCGTTCGCGGCGTTCCGGCCCCGTCCGGTGTCCACCGAGCCGCGTCAGGAGACCTCATAGAGGTCGGGGCGATCCAGGGTCGGGTGGCCGTTCCACGCCGCCATGAAGGTGTACACGGCCGCGGCCAGCGCGGGCTGAGCCAGCACCACCAGAGCGGTTCCGGTGGTCGCCGGCGCGGTGACGATCGAATCGGCGGCGGTGGCGCCGACGGTGGCCGGGTCGACGCCGCCGGCCAGCAGTTCGCCGACCAGCCAGCCGACCGTGGCGCCGACCAGCGACCCGCCGACCAGCGTCACCAGCATCTGCCAGCCCCGCGCGGAGCGGATCTGCCAGGCTGCCGCGGCGACCACGATGCCGATCACCATGCCGGACAGCGCGAAGATCGCCGCCGCGACGAAGTGGTAGGTCGAGGTGGTGGGCAGTGCGCCGAACCGGCCGTCGGCGAGCACCTTGTACGGCACACCCGGCGCGACGGCAGCCCACACCACACCCTGCAGCACGCCGAGCACCAGCAGGGCGCCGCCGATGATCGCCAGCGCCCGCCGTGCGTGGGGAGTCACCCTCACGCCATGCAATCCGCGCCGAGCAAGGCCTTGAGATCGCCCATCAGCGCGGACGTCGGCGTCACCCGGAACTTGTCGTCGACCTGGAACCGCTTGTCACTGGCCCCGCCGGTGAGCCGCAGGTGCACCGTGGTCGTCCCCGGATGGGCCTTCAGCACCTCGCACAGCCGGGCGATCACCGGCGCGGTGCAGCGGTTCGCCGCGATGCTGACCTGCACCGGGCCCTTGCTGGCCGAATCGGTCAGGTCGGGCACGATCACCTGCTGCGCATGCAGTGAGAGCCGATCCTCCGACCGGGACACCCGGCCCTTGACCAGCACGATCGCGTCCTCGGCCAGCAGCAGGGAGCACTCGGCGTAGACCTTCGGGAAGAACGCGACCTCCACTCCCCCGGCCAGATCCTCCAGCGTCGCCGACGCCCACGGATCGCCCTTCTTGGTCAGCCGCCGCTGCAGGCCGGTGAGGATTCCGCCGACCGTCACGGCCGCGCGGTCCGGCACTGTTCCGTCCAGCAGGTCGGGGACGGACGCATCCGAATGTGCGGACAGCACGTGCTCCACCCCGGACAACGGGTGGCCGGACACGTACAGCCCCAGCATTTCCCGCTCGAAACCCAGGCGCAGCTTGGTGTCCCACTCGGTGTCCGGGATGTTCCCGCGGAACGAGCTGCCCTTCTCGTCCTGCGTCATTTCGCCGAACAGATCGAACTGCCCGGCGGCCTCGGCGCGTTTCAGCCCGAGTACCTCGTCGATGGCCCGGGAATGCTCCATCAGCAGGCCCTTGCGTGGATGCCCGAGGGAATCGAACGCACCAGCCTTGATCAGCGACTCGACGACCTTCTTGTTGCAGGCGACCGCGTCGACCTTTTCCAGGAAATCGTAGAAATCAGCATAATCGCCCTTGTCCCGGCGGCTGGTCACGATGGACGCGACCACCCCGGTGCCGACATTGCGCACCGCAGACAGGCCGAATCGAATATCGGTGCCGACCGGCGCGAAGTTCTTTTCCGAGGCGTTGACGTCCGGCGGCAGCACGGTGATCCCCATCGCCCGGCATTCGGCCAGGTAGATCGCCATCTTGTCCTTGTCGTCGCCGACGCTGGTGAGCAGGGCGGCCATGTATTCGGCCGGATAGTTGGCCTTGAGGTAGGCGGTCCAGTACGACAGCATGCCGTACGCCGCGGAATGCGCCTTGTTGAAGGCATAGTCGGAGAACGGCAGCAGGATGTCCCAGAGGGCCTTGATCGCGGCCGGCGAGAAATTCCTCTCGGCCATTCCCGAGGAGAATCTCTCGTACTGGGCGTCCAGTTCGGACTTCTTCTTCTTGCCCATCGCCCGGCGCAACAGGTCGGCCTGGCCGAGGGAATAGCCGGCGACGTGCTGCGCGATCGCCATGACCTGTTCCTGATAAACGATGAGACCGTAGGTATCGCCCAGGATCTCGGCCAAGGGCTCGGCGAGTTCAGGATGAATCGGGGTGGCCGGCTTGCGGTTGTTCTTGCGGTCCGCGTAGTCGTTGTGCGCATTCGCGCCCATGGGCCCCGGCCGGTACAACGCGATGACGGCGGATATGTCCTCGAAATTGTCCGGCTTCATCGAGCGCAGCAGCGCGCGCATCGGCCCGCCGTCGAGCTGGAACACCCCGAGGGTGTCGCCGCGGGCCAGCAACTCGTACGCCCTGCTGTCGTCGAGCGGAAGGTCTTCCAGCACAATGGTTGTGGCGCGGTTGGCCTGAACGTTCTCGACCGCGTCGTCCAGGATGGTGAGGTTGCGCAACCCCAGGAAGTCCATCTTGATCAACCCGAGCTTCTCGCAGGTCGGGTAGTCGAACTGGGTGATGATCGCGCCGTCCTGTTCCCGCTTCATGATCGGGATCAGGTCGAGCAGCGGCTCGGAGGACATGATGACGCCGGCGGCGTGCACCCCCCACTGTCGCTTCAGTCCTTCCAGGCCCTTGGCGCGCTCCACCACGATCTTGACGTCGGGATCGGTCTCGGCCAGCGTCCGGAACTCGCCGCCCTCGGAGTACCGCGGGTCCGCCGGATCGAACATCTTGACCAGCGACACGTCCTTGCCCATCACCGGCGGCGGCATCACCTTGGTGATCCGGTCTCCGACGGAGAACGGCATCCCCAGCACCCGGGCCGCGTCCTTGACGGCCTGCTTGGCCTTGATGGTGCCGTAGGTGACGATCTGCGCCACCCGGTCGTCGCCGTACTTCTCGGTGACGTATCGAATAACGTCACCTCGTCGCCGCTCGTCGAAGTCCACGTCGAAGTCGGGCATGGAGACGCGGTCCGGGTTGAGGAACCGCTCGAAGATCAGCCCGTGCCGCAGCGGGTTCAGGTCGGTGATCCGCATGGCATAGGCGACCATCGAACCGGCACCCGAGCCACGCCCCGGCCCGACCCTGATGCCGTGGTCCTTGGCCCAGTTGATGAAGTCGGCGACCACCAGGAAGTAGCCGGGGAAGTTCATCGCCGTGATGACGCCGACCTCGAAGTCGGCCTGCTTCTGCACCTCCGGCGGGATGCCGCCGGGGAACCGGCCGGCGAGCCCGCGGGCGACCTCCTTGACGAACCAGGTCTGCTCGGTCTCCGCCTCCGGCACCGGGAACCGCGGCATGTAGGAGGCGGACTCGTCGAACGTGACCGAGCAGCGCTCGGCGATCAGCAGGGTGTTGTCGCAGGCTTCGCGCAGCCCGTACTTGCCGTCCCACAGCGCTCGCATCTCGGCGGGCGACTTGAGGTAGAAATCCCTCGCGTCGAACTTGAACCGGTTCGGGTCGTCCAGCGTCTTGCCGGACTGCACGCAGAGCAGCGCCTCGTGGGTGTCGGCGTCCGCTGCGTCGGTGTAGTGCAGGTCGTTGGTGGCGACCATCGGCAGCTGCAGGTCCTTGGCCAGCCGCAGCAGGCCGTCGCGGACTCGGGTCTCGATCGACAGGCCGTGGTCCATCAACTCCAGGAAGTAGTTGTCCTTGCCGAAGATGTCGCGAAATTCAGCAGCATTCGCGACCGCTTTGTCGTAGTTGCCGATCCGCAGCCAGGTCTGCACCTCGCCCGACGGGCAGCCGGTGGTGGCGATCAGCCCGGTGGCGTACTCGGACAGCAGTTCCCGATCCGCCCGCGGCTTGTAGTAGTAGCCCTCCAGCGACGACCGGGAGGCGAGCCGGAACAGGTTGTGCATGCCCTGGGTCGACTCCGACAGCAGCGTCATGTGGGTGTAGGCGCCGGCCCCGGAGACGTCGTCGTCGCCGCCCTCGGCCCAGCGCACCCTGGTCTTGTCGAACCGCGAGGTGTTCGGGGTGACGTAGGCCTCCAGGCCGATGATCGGGTTCACCCCGGCGAGGCGGGCCTGGCGGTAGAAATCATGCGCTCCGAAGACGTTGCCGTGGTCGGTCATGGCCAGGGCCGGCATGCCCATCTCGGCGGTGCGCTCGAACAGGTGGCCGAGCCGGGCCGCCCCGTCGAGCATGGAGTACTCGGTGTGCACATGCAGGTGCACGAAGGAGTCCTGAGCGCTCACTGGGCCCCCTTCGCGGCGATGCTGGGCCGACGGCGGCCGAACAGTGGTACGGCAACCGTTCTAGCACGGAACGCCGACAGCGCCCGCGCGTGGCGGGCTCCCGGGGGTGCCGTGTCGGGCGCACGTCATGCTGTTTTCTCCGGTGCAGGATGAGCCGTGTCCCGCAGCGCGTTCCACAACCAGGCCAGGCTCTGTGCGATGGGCCGGATCACCGCGGCGTCGTTCCAGTAGGCCACGTGTGACACCGGCGACATCCCGATCACCAGTGCGCCGACCGACACCGCACGGTCCTCGTCCACCGCGACGTCGTACTCCTCGCTCAGCCCCTTGAGCGGGAAGGCCAGCACGTCGTCGGGGTCGTAGAAGTTGATCCACTCCGCGGACGCCGCGACCACCGGATCCTTGCTGCTCTTCCCCGGGATGGTGACCGGGCGGCTGAAGTCGCCGTAGCGCTCGACCCACAACGCGATCGGACTGCCCAGTGTGTAGAAGAACGTCAGCGTTTCGCCGCGTTCCAGTGGGCTGGCTGCCGGGTCGACGGTCCGGCCCTTGTGCAGGTCGTAGAAATGATCGGAGGCGATCACGCTGCCGAGGCTGTGCGCGATGACGCACAGCGGTGCGTCCGGGGCGCGCAGTGCCAGCCGGCGCAGCGCCTCGTTGAAACACTCGTGGACAGCGTCGTAGACCTCACGGGTGTGCGGGGTGACCTGGTAGGAGACGATGTCGCCGACGAAGTTGCTGACCGCCCAGCGCAGCGTCGGCCAGTGGATCTTCGGGATGCCGGGAACGTGCCGCACCAGGCCGGACAGCGCCAGCGGGAGCAGCGAGAGGTTCGAGCCGTTCGAGATCCGGTGGGTGAGCCAGTTCATCCCGCTGAACCAGATGCCGGCCCGGTCCGGAAAGGCCGCCCGCAGCAGGCGGTCCTCCCGCTCCATGACGGCCGGCGCCCAGTACACCGATTCCACCATCAGCTCGCTGTCGCCTTCGTGCCCGCCGGTCGCCTTGGCGAACTCGCGACGCAGCCCGCGGATGGCCGACTCCGCATAGTCCGGTTCGCGGATTCCGACACCGTGCACGAACAGCACGGCCAGTCGCTCGGGCGGCGGCGTGCTCGTCATGACCGTGATGCTAAAGGGTGCCCGTCGGGCGGACGGTCAGGGCTTGTAGCGCTTCCGGCCGATCAGGAAGCCCGCGATGAACCCGCCGGCCGCGGCGATGGCCAGCGCCACCCAGAGCGCGATCTCCGCGGTGAAGAAGATGAACGAGACGGAGGTCTGATCGCGATTGATGGCGATGAAGACCACCAC
>DASQFG010000365.1:0-4772 GCA_035633315.1 Nakamurella sp.
CAGGCAGCCGCCGTTGGTGCTCGATGGAGCGCTGCGGTAACCGTCACAAGGTCCGCGAACTGCGCAGTCGGCGCGCGACCGTCCACCCCGGATCCTCCATCCCAACCACCGAAGGAGACGCACGATGACCGCGGCACCGCCACCCAGCACCGTCGGCCTCACCCGGGACGCGGGTTTCGAGATCGGCGTCTCCCGCACGATCGACCATTCGTCGTCCGCCGTGTGGGAGTACCTGACCAGCCAGGACGGGATCCGGCGCTGGCTGGGCGGCGGCCTGGAACTGCCTGCCGCCGCGGGTGACCGCTACACCACCCCGGACGGCACTACCGGTGAGGTGCGCAGCTTCCACCCGCTGGATCGGATCCGGCTCACCTGGCAGCCGGTCGACTGGGACCACCCCAGCACCGTCCAGGTCGCGATCGTGGACCGGGGCGGCAGGACGATGCTCCGTTTTCACCAGGAGCGGCTGGCCGACCCGGACGAGCGCGCCCGGCAGCGCACGCACTGGGCGGGTGTGATGGACGGCGTCATCGCCGATCTGGCCACCGGTTCCGGGTCCTGATCGGCCGGACCGCTTTCCAAAGCCCATGATGATCGGCCGACGATAGTGCTTGCATTCGGTACCTGGGTACAGGTTTACCGTTCAGCAATGACAAACCCTTCCCGCCCGCATCCGGATTGGGGCGCTCCCGCGGAGTGCACCCTGCCCACCGCGGATCGCCCCTTGCGAGTGGCCGAATTCGACGACCTTTTCGTCACCGAGGTGCGCTCGGTGACCCGAGAGTCCAACGTGCGCGCCATTTTCGAACTCGGCGCCGATCCTGAGGTCGCCGCCACCGCAGCGAATCTGACCGCTCGGGAATCGCAGTGCTGCACGTTCTGGACATTCACGCTGACGATGACCGGAGGCCGGGTGACCTTGGACGTGAGCGTGCCGGCGGGCCAGCACGCCGTGCTCGACGCGCTGGTCGATCGTGCGCAGGCGGCCGTCAGCGGGGCGACCGGGTGACCAGCGGCCTGCGCGCCGGGCAGCTCGCCTCCGCCGCCGGCGTCAATCTGCAGACGCTGCGGTATTACGAGCGGCGCGGGCTGCTGGAACCTCCGGATCGCACCAATGGCGGCCACCGGGTGTACCCGGCCGAGGCGGTCACCCTGCTGTTGGTGATCAAGACCGCGCAGCGGCTGGGTTTCACGCTGGCCGAGGTGGCCGACCTGCTCGCCGCCGGAACCCACCATCACGGCCGGACCGACGAAGGGCCGCGCTTCCGCGCCGAAGCCAAACTCGCCGAGATCGAGCAGAAGATCACCGAATTGACGATCATCCGAGAATCCTTGCGGCAGGCCATTGATGCGGGCTGCGACGACCTGCTGGAGTGCGCGGGGAGCCCACGGTGCCCGTTGCCGTTCACCGCACTCGTGGAGCCGCCCGAGCCCGGCACACCAACGACCCGGCGGCGCCGCGGATAGCCTTCGTCATGCTCATTGCCCGGTCGATCGCACTGTTCGTCCTCGCCGCGGTTGCCGAGATCGGCGGCGCATGGCTGATCTGGCAAGGGGTTCGGGAAAACCGGGGGCTGGTCTGGATCGGCGCCGGCGTCATCGCTCTCGGCCTGTACGGGTTCGTCGCCACCCTCCAACCGGACGCCAACTTCGGGCGGATCCTGGCCGCGTACGGCGGCGTCTTCGTCGCCGGGTCACTGGCCTGGGGAATGATCGTGGACAAATTCCGGCCGGATCGCTACGACATCATCGGCGCGCTGATCTGCCTGGTCGGGGTCGGCGTGATCATGTACGTCCCGCGCGCCGGCTGAATCGGCACGGCCGCCGAGGCTGGCCCTGGATGCACGGCGCGGGGTATCAGGACGGGACCGGCGCGCTCCTGAACAAATCCCCGCCGGAAGGAGCCGTCATGTCCCATGCCAGCGCACAGTGGCGACCTGCGGCACCCCACGACCGGCGCATCGCGCGCACCGCCCGAGGTCTGCGGGTGTTCGCGTTGTTGGTCGGCGTCGCCATCGTCTCCGGCCGCCCGCCCCGCCGAAAGCCCTGACGGCTCAACCTCTCCCGCCCCCTCCTCCAGCGCGGATCAACTTCCTCGGCGCGGACGAACGTGCCGGTTGTGGGAATCGTGGGGCACGAGTGAACGATTTCATGCGCGCCGGCGATGATGATCCGCGCTCCTAACGGTTGAGGCATGCGGGTCGATCGAGAGTCGGGTCACCTCGCACAACCTCGCCCTGGCACGACCGGCGGTTCTCCCATGCGGCACAGTGATCGGCGGCGCCTGCCGAGCCGGCGACCCGAGGGAGGAGCATCCGCGTGACGATTCCGTCCGATCCGTCCGAGCTGCGGGCGTTGATCCAGCAGCTACAGACTCAGCAGGAACGGCTGCAGTTCCGGCGCTTCACCAACGACGACGCCCTTGACCTCGGCTCGCGGATCGTTGCGGTGGCCAGGGAGCGGAAACTGGTCGTCACCGTGGACATCCGCCGTCACGGACATCAGCTCTTCCACGCCGCCCTGCCCGGCACCACCCCGGACAACGACTCCTGGATCGAGCGAAAAGCGCGGGTGGTCAACAGGTTCAACGAATCCTCATTTCTGGTGGGGCGGCGGCTGGCACTCGCCGGGCGGTCCGTGGACATCGGCCACGGACTCGACCCGCTGCTGTACGCCGCGCATGGCGGGTCCTTTCCGATCATCGTCCGGGACGTCGGCGTGGTGGGCACGGTGACCGTCTCCGGGTTGCCGCAGGCCCGGGATCACGCCCTGGTCGTGGAGGCGCTCGCCGTGTTCCTTGGCATCGAGCCCGTCGGCTGACGTGCCGGCCAGCAGCCGAGGCGCCGCTGCCGCCATGCCCGTCCTGGTGCTGGTCGGCATCGTGCTGCTGTCGTTCAACCTGCGCGGTCCGCTGGTCGCCGTCTCGACGGTCACCGGCGACCTCAAGACCGAGCTGGGCATGTCAGGCACCGCCGTCGGCCTGCTCACCAGCCTTCCGGTGCTGTGCTTCGGGCTCGCGGCGCCGCTCGCGTCCGGTGTGATCGCCCGGACCGGGGTGGAGC
Organism: Nakamurella sp.; assembly: GCA_035633315.1. Taxonomy (GTDB): domain Bacteria; phylum Actinomycetota; class Actinomycetes; order Mycobacteriales; family Nakamurellaceae; genus Nakamurella. The sequence goes on from DASQFG010000365.1 coordinate 3,063, forward strand.
GGGCGGTGCTGATCTCGCTATCGATCCTGCTGGTGGGCACGCTGGTGCGGTCGCTGGGAACCGTTGCGGCCGCGCTGATCGGCACTCTCGTGATGGGCCTGGCGATCACCGTCGGGAACGTGGTGACGCCGGTGGTGATCGGCCGCGACTTCCGGCACCGGGCGGCGGTGTTGACCGGGGTGTACGCCGCGTCGATGAACATCGGCTCGATGATCACGCTCACCGCCACCGGACCGCTGGCCGGTCAATTCGGCTGGCAGTTCGCCCTGGCGATCTGGGGCGTGCTGGCGATCATCGCGGCTGCCGTGTGGTGGCCACTGGTGAGGCGACAGGCCTCCGCGGACCGGGCCGACGCCGACGCCCGGGCCACGGCACCCGCGAAAGGCGCTCACAGCGACGCCGACGCCGGCGACGGCCCGTCGTTGCTGCGCCGCCCGACCACCTGGATGCTGACCATCGCGTTCGCCGGGCAGGCCTTCGCCTACTACGGGCTGACGGCCTGGCTGCCGACGCTGCTCGCCGACGAGCAGGGGATGACCAGGAACGCAGCTGGGGCGGCGTCCTCGATCTTCCAGGTGGCCGCCCTGATCGGCGCGTTCGGAACCCCGTTGGTGATCAATCGGATGGGTGGGCCGCTGCCCGCGTTCGTGATCAACGGAGTGCTGTGGGCGAGCTTGCCGCTTGGCCTGCTCTGGGCGTCGGATCTGTGGCCGCTGTGGAGCGCGCTGGGCGGCACCGCTCAGGGCGGCGGCTTCGTCGCGGTGTTCACCGTCGTGGTCTACCGCTCCCGGACGCTGCGGGAGAACCGGCAGCTTTCCGCGGTCATCCAGACCGGCGGTTACACCATCGCCGCGCTGGGGCCCGCGATACTCGGCGCGCTGTACGACAGCACCGGCGGCTGGTCGGCGGCACTGCTGGTGGCGTTCGGCGCCACCGTGACGCTCACGGTGCTGGGGGTGCTGTCGGCACGGGGACTTGGCTCCAGGCGATGACGGAAGGGCGGCGAACGGCTTTGCACAGACGTGCGGCGGCACGAGCCGGGTGATGCAAACCCTGGGATACCGCCGTCCGCGGACGGCATTCCCCTCCGGCACGATGGAACTGGAACGAATTCCGGACTGGGGAGCAAGGGTCGCCAGTAATTCTGGTTGGCGGAATCGGCGAATGGAGCGGGTGGATTCTTCGGCCCGCGCGGCCGGCCCCTGGTCCTGCCGAGTAGCTGCTCGGCAAAGTAGCCGTCACCCCTGTCCCAGACTCCCTGGTCGCCCACGGCGATCAGCCTACGACCGCGGGCTGGAGGGTCAATCGGTCGCGGTGAGAGACCTGGTGACCCAATCCAGCGTGTCCACCGCACCCGCGACCAAACGGCGCAACAACGCCAGCACCAGATCCGGCGCCGATTCGCTGAGCAGCCGCAGTTGCTCGACCGGCAGCAGCAGTACCCGGACGTCACCCACGGCGTTGGCGTCGACGTCGTAGGGGCGCTCGGTCACCGCGTAGGCAACCCCGAACGTCGTGCCGGCGGTGAACATCGAGAGGTGATGACGCCCGACGTGCGGCTGGGTGATGCCGACGTCGACCATCCCGGACAGCACGACGAACAGTCCGTGCGCCGGGTGCCCGACCTGCGCCAGCAACTCACCGTCGGCGTAGGACCGCGGGACCAGCGCCGAGCGGAGCAGCGCCAGCTGACGCGGCGTCAGACCGGCG
>DASQFG010000366.1:0-1923 GCA_035633315.1 Nakamurella sp.
CTCCCGCGCCAGCGGACCGTCGGGCGCGACGAACGAGGAGACGTCGGCGATGGCGTATCGCACCAGGTAGCCGTCACCCGATCGGTCGAGGTGGACGGCTTGGTCCAGGTCCATCGAACCCGGCGGATCGACAGTGACGAATGGGATGTCGGTCGCGTCGTCGACCTGCGTCACAGCGGTGTGAACGACGGCGGAACCCACCGCCGCAGCCTCGGCGACCGCCTCCGGCGGGTAGTGCGCCGGGATCTGCAGCTCCTGACGGATCGCCGAGAAGTCGATCGCGGCAGGCGGCGTGACGATCTTGCGCGCTGGCACGGGCACGAACACACGCTAGAAGGATCTTGGCGGATCCGCAGGTTCGCCGGGGTCGGCGTCTCGGTGTCCACGAAGCCGCGACCTGCCACAGTGGACGCTCGGCAACTTTGGACATATGTTCGTTTCATGCGCGACTGGAAGCGGTATCGGCTCGACCCCCGGTACTACCTGCCGACCGGCCGCGCAGCCGTCACCGAGCGGGCACCCCCCGCCTGCCCCAACGGTCACCCGCTGGGACCCGACCGGGTCCTGGTGGGCAATCACCCCTGCCTGTGCGTGGGGGTGCCGCACCGGACCTGGCGCTGCCGGGAGTGCGACGCGCTGTGGGTGTGGCCACCGTGCCGGGACCGTCCGGAGTGGCCTGCGTGGTGGCGCTGACGCCGGCCATGCCGAGCAGGAGCGACGCCGGCCCGGGCGTGCGACGATCGCCGCCGAGTGACCCGGACAGCGGAAGGGACGCCCGATGGCGCTGCTGCACTGCGACATCTTTTCTGAAGTACTCGGTCTGAGCACGTCGTTGACGGTGATCCTGCCGCAAGCGACGACCACCCAGATCGGCATGACGGGCAACGTCCGAGACTCCGATCCCCCGCTGCTGTACCTCCTGCACGGGCTGTCCGACGATCACACGATCTGGCTGCGTCGCACGTCGATCGAGCGGTATGTCGCGCAGCTCGGACTGGCCGTTGTGATGCCCCAGGTGCATCGGAGCTTCTACACCGACGAGGCATACGGGAACCGCTACTGGACCTTTCTGTCCGAGGAATTGCCGGAATTGGTGCACGGCTTTTTCCGGCTTTCCCGGCGCCGAGCGGACACCTTCGTCGCGGGGCTGTCGATGGGTGGCTACGGTGCGATGAAATGGGCGTTGCGCTATCCGGAACGGTTCGCCGCCGTGGCAAGTCTCTCCGGTGCCATCGATATCGCAGCGCGCCAGCAGGACTCCGTCTGGCAGAACAACCCCGGGCAGAACAACCCCGGGCAGAACGACCCACTGATTCGCCGGATCTTCGGCGATCAGCCCGTGCGCGGCACCGACAATGATCTGTTCACCCTGCTGGACAGGCTCGACCCCGCTGATGCGCCCGCACTGTACGTCTGCTGCGGCACCGAGGACGCCCTCTACGCCGAGAACCGGCGGTTCGTGCAGGCCGCAGCCGGCCGAGATCTGCCACTGGTCAGCGACTTCGGGCCAGGAGCGCACGATTGGGCGTACTGGGACGACCGCATCCAGGACGTACTCGCGTGGTTGCCGCTGGCACCGGCCGGGAGCTGATCCAGCCCGCCGGTGCTGATCGCCATCGCCGCGCGGCGGTCGCAGGGCGATTTCGACACCGGCAAATCCCTGACCTGGGTGTTCGCCGCGAGTTTCCTGGCGCTGGCGTTCGCCTCGGCGATCCTGTACGCGCGCACGAAGAAGGCCGGGAGGGACCGGCGCCCGACGGCCGCTGGATAGTCCAGAACCTAGAGGTGGGAGCCGATGCTCATCGGACCCACCGTCAGATCCGCTGTGCCCTGGAGGATCTCGGCGGTCTTGATCAGCGAATGGTCGGTCCAGAGTGCCTGTCGCACATCGACTCTCGTCACGCCCTCGGTCCGCAGGCCGAT
>DASQFG010000367.1:0-1901 GCA_035633315.1 Nakamurella sp.
TCGGGGGCTGCCATCCCGGCGGCGAGGTCGATGCCGTGCATGTCGGCGAGGTGAGCGCGGAACCACACATCGAAATCGTCCGCTGAGGTGGCGAGGCCCAAGAGCGCAGCGGCGATGTCCGGGGATTCGATCAGCACGACGGCGATGTCGCCCGCGGGGGTGGTCTGGATCCACACTGCCTCCCGGGTGATGCCGTGGCGGCGGCGGGACTCACGGTGCGCGGCGTTGCGCTCGCCGGTCCAACACGACAGCATCTCCTCACGATCGGTCGCGGTCGCGCCCGGCAGCAGCGGCGCGGCGAAACACAGGGTCCGGGTGGCCGTGGGGGTGGTGAGCGTCGTGGTGGTGATCGTGGACATGGGTTCCTCCTGGTGAGTGCACGGTGTTGTGCGTCATCAGCGTCGGGCAGCGGCGGTGGCGGGCGCATCCCTGCGGATCTGGGATCTTTCGCGCATCTGGCGCCGGCGGCCGCGACAACGGACACAATGACTGCGTGGACAGATGGACCGGTGACCGGCTTGTTGCCGAGGTCGAGCGCTTGGGCGCACGCGGCTTGCCGCGCGACGACCTGCACCGCGAGTTGGCCGCGCGAATCCGCCGGGCAATCCCGGTCGACGCCGCCTGCTGGCACGGACTGGACCCCGACACCCTGCTCATGACGACCGCCAACCCGGTGGAGCTGCTGGAGCGAGGATTCATCAGCGCAGAGACCGAGGCGCAGGCGGCAGGCAGCGTCATCGCCAGTGAGTACGCGCGTCCCGATGTCAACACCTTCGCGTCGCTGGCGTGGCGGCGTACGCCGTCGGCGATTCTCAGTGAGACCACCCGCGGCCGCCCGGGCCGCAGCGCTCGCTACAACGACTTTCTCGCGGTGGTGGGTGCGCCGTATGAGATGCGCACCGTCATGGTGACGCGTGGACGTGCGTGGGGCTGCGTGGTGATGCACCGGTCCGAGGCGAGTGGTGACTTCCGGCCGGAGGATGCCAGGCTCATGGCCCGGCTGTCCCGGCCGATCGCGGCGTCGCTGCGCAACTCCGTGCGTTTCGACGCCGGACGGCGGTTCACCGATGACCTGGCACCGGGCCTGCTGGTGCTCGGCCCGTCGGACGCGATCGAGCTCATCAGTCCCACGGCTGCGCCGCTGATCGAGCCGCTGCTCCGGCAGGGCGGAGTGGTCCGCACGGTGCCGGTGCCGGTGACCTCGCTGGCCGCCGAGACCCGCAGAGCCGGGCGAGAGGGACGCTCGCCTGCACCCCTGCATGTGCCGACCGCCGCCGGCTGGTTGACGATGCACGGCTCGCTCCCGGACGGTCCGGCCGTCGGCCGGGTGGCAATCGTGGTTCAGCCGGCTCGTGAGGAGCATGCGGCACCGCGGCTGCTCGAGCTGTTCGGCCTGACCGCACGCGAGCGCGAGATAGCGGTGCTGGTGGCCTCCGGTCTGGATACCGCGGCGATCGCTGAGCGGCTGGTCATCTCACCCTGGACGGTCCAGGACCACCTCAAGGCGATCTTCGACAAGACCGGGACGCGCAGCCGACGCGAACTGCGGTCCCACATCTTCTTCACCGGCCACCTGCCCGCGATCATGGCGCAGGCACCGCTCGATCAGCGGGGGCATCTCGCGGGCTGACGTTGAACGGTACCGAGCCTGACAACTGTCCGAATTGTCGATATCGCGGAAACGTCAGGTAACTGGAGTGTCCGGGAATCCGACGCGCGTTACGTTGCGGCGATGAGGAATCGATGAGCCCCAAGTCGGTCGCGCAGAAGCTGCTGATCACACCGGGCGGCACGCTCTGGTTGTCGCACCCGGTCCGGGTGAACCTCCTCGAACCTCTGCCCGAGAACGTCCGTCTGGTCAGTGGTCCGGACCAGGCGCAGGTCGCGGTCGTGTTCGCCGA
>DASQFG010000368.1:0-1955 GCA_035633315.1 Nakamurella sp.
GCGGGGGTCGGCGCGACCTCACTGGGCCGAGGACTGACCGCGCTCCCGCTGCCCAACGACCACGCAATCCTGCGGACCGGAGGGCTCTACCGATTCGTTCGGCACCCGATCTACACGGGCGTGCTGCTGGCCGCGGTCTCGCGAACGGCGGTGCTGGGCAGGCCGTACGCGGTGGTGGCAACCTCCGCGCTCGTCGCACTGCTGAGCGGTAAGGCGCGCTTCGAGGAACGCCACCTGGCCGCCCGGTTTCCCGGCTATGACGCGTACGCCGCGCGGACCCCGCGGTTCATCCCCGGGCCATGGACGAGCCGGCGCCGCACTCACAGCCGCACTCACAGCCGCCCTACCAACTGAAGACGGCGACTCCCTTGGGGCACGTTCGGCCCATCGTCCTCGGCCCCCACGCCGCAGCGGTTGTCGCATCGTCAGTTCAGTTGGCCCGATGTGGCGGTATTCCGGCCCGGTTACCCCGGACTCTCGCTCGGTACCGCGATCGGGCCTACCTTGGCGGCATGACGGCGCAGTCAGGTTCCCGGCAGAAGGGCGCCCCCGGCTGGGTCAGCACGGGCAATGGCGAGCCGGCCGACCGGCCGTGCTGGGCGATTCCCGAGTGCGGATGAGGGGCGATCAGCCCGGGCTGGAGCTCGACCGGGTCGCCGCCGAGATCTACTCCGATGTGCGGCTCGCGCCGTTTCTGCGACGCCTGCTCGCCCGCAGCGGTGACCTGCTCGGGACCGTTGCCGGGAGCATCTCGCTGGTCGATCCGCCGACCGAGCGGTACACGAAGATGGCCGAGCGCGGTGCCTCCTGCCGGTTGGGTCAGACCTTCCCGCTCGACGAGGGCGTCACCGGACAGGTTGTCGCCCGCCGCCGACCGGTGGTGTTGAGCAGTTACCAGCAGATCTCGGCCGGTCACCTGCCGGCCGGCCACCCCGCCGGCAGCGGCGCGGTCGTCGCTGTGCCGATCTGGTGGCGTGGGGACGTCATCGGAGTGAACGTCAGCTTCGCCGGGCGCACTCGGCACTTCACCGCAAGGGAGGTGGACGGCCTCGAAATGCTCACCCAGCTGGCGGCTCCCGGCATCGTCCAGGCGGGCGCGAGTGACCCCTCACTGGCCAACATGATCAGGGAATACCGACAACGGGAAAACGATGCAGGCGGAGCCGATGGAGAGCGCGGACTGCGGACGGTCGTCACCGAAGTGGGCCGCGCCCGCCCGGTGACACCGTCGGTGGCAGGGGTGGCGCTGGACCTGGTGACGTTGGCCGAACGGGCCGCCGCCCGTCGCGAACCGACCGCCCGGTTGCACGTCGCGGTCGTGCACGGCGCAGATCGTCTGCGGTTGCTGGTGTACGACGCAGCCGATTCACCCGGCGATCCGATCCTGCAGTTGACCCAGCAACCGGCCGTGGGCGAGCGTGGCTGGCAGGGACTCGTCGACAGCGCGGGCTGCGGCGTGAGCGTGGAGCATGTCGCGGGCTGGGGAACGCTGGTGCGCGCGGACCTCCCGTACGCGCAGGCACCCCAACGACCAACGGTCGGGTCGGCTCGGAGCGGGTCGGCTCGTGGCGGATCGGAAAAGCACGCCGACCCAGCCGCGTCCCCGTTCACGCCGCGGGAGCAGCAGGTTGCCGGCCTGCTGGCGGACGGCCTGAGCGATCGCTCCGTCGCCAAGGCGCTGGTGATTTCGCCGAAGACGGTGGAGAAACACGTCGGTGCGTTGCTGCGCAAGACCGGTACGACCAGCCGGACGGCAGCGGTGATGCGCGCGCTCGACCGGGGCTGGTTGCCGTCCGGGTCGCGCCCAGTGGGGGATTTCCCCCATTCAGCGCCGGGGTCAGGTGTACTTGACTGACCTGGCGTGGTCCGGCGGTCCCTCGCCGGACGTACACCCGGGGAGGTCACGTGCCGGTCGTCTCACTGAAGGAAACGCTGGACCGAGCATTCGCGGAGCG
>DASQFG010000369.1:0-12657 GCA_035633315.1 Nakamurella sp.
CTGGTCGGCCGCACCGTGCTGCTGCCGCTGGTCAACCGGGAGATCCCGGTGATCGCCGACGATCACGTCGAGCCGACCTTCGGCACCGGCGCGGTGAAGGTCACTCCGGCGCACGACCCCAACGACTTCGAGATCGGCCGCCGGCACGGACTGGCGATGCCCACCATCCTGGACGAAGGCGCCCGGATCGTTGGCACCGGAACACCTTTCGACGGCATGGACCGGTTCCAGGCGCGCGCCGCGATCAAGCAGGCGCTGCGCGAGCAGGGCCGAATCGTCGGCGAGAAGGTGCCCTACATCCACGCGGTCGGGCACTGCTCCCGATCCGACGACGTCATCGAGCCCCGGCTGTCCACGCAGTGGTTCGTGAAGGTCGAACCGCTGGCCGAGGCGGCCGGCGACGCGGTCCGGGACGGTCGGACGGTCATCCACCCGCAGGAGCTGGCCGCCCGGTATTTCGACTGGGTCGACAACATGCACGATTGGTGCATCTCCCGGCAGCTGTGGTGGGGGCACCGGATCCCGGTCTGGTACGGCCCCGACGGCGAGGTCCGCTGCGTGGGGCCCGACGAGGAGCAGCCCGGGGAGGGCTGGAGCCAGGACCCGGACGTGCTGGACACCTGGTTCTCCTCGGCGCTGTGGCCGTTCTCCACCATGGGCTGGCCGCACCAAAGCGACACGCTCAAGGCCTTCTATCCGACGTCGGTGCTGGTCACCGGCTACGACATCCTGTTCTTCTGGGTCGTCCGGATGATGATGTTCGGCCTATACGCGACCCGGGACGACGACGGAAACCCGTCCGTACCTTTCCGTACCGTCGCCTTGCACGGGTTGGTGCGCGACCAGTACGGCAAGAAGATGTCCAAGACCCGGGGCAATACCGTCGACCCGCTCAAGTGGATCGAGGACTACGGCGCCGACGCGGTGCGGTTCACCCTGGCCCGCGGGTCGAACCCCGGCGCGGACCAGGCGATCGCCACAGAGTGGGTGGCCGGCGGCGGAAAATTCTGCTCGAAGCTGTTCAACGCCACCAGGTTCGCCATGATCAACGGCGCGACGCTGCCGGACTCGCCGCTGGAACCGGGCCGGCTCACCCAGGCTGATCGGTGGGTTCTGGACCGGCTCGACGAGGTGATCACCCAGACCACCGACCTGCTCGGCGATTTCCAGTTCGGCAAGGCCGCCGAGGGGCTCTACCACTTCGCCTGGGACGAGCTCTGCGACTGGTATCTCGAGCTGGCGAAAATCCAGATCGCCGCTGCGGCAACGGATACCACTGCCGGCACGGACCGGGTGGAGACCACAAGGGCGGTGCTCGGGACCGTGCTGGACGCGGTGCTGCGCCTGCTGCATCCGTTCGTCCCGTACGTCACCGAGACGTTGTGGACCTCGCTCACCGGTGGGGAGTCGCTGGTGATCGCCGCCTGGCCGCAGCCCTCCGGCCGGTCCGCCGATCCGAAGGCGGCCATCTGGGTCGCCGACGCGCAGGCCCTGGTGACCGAGATCCGGCGGTTCCGGGCTGACCAGAGCCTGGCGCCGTCCCGCAAGGTCCCCGCCACGCTGACCGCCGCCGGCGGCCCCCGTGACGACAATGCGCTGCTGGCCACCGCGGCCGCGTTGACCCGGCTCGAGGATGCGGACGACTCCTTCACGGCGACCGCGGAAATCAAGCTCGCGCTGTCCGCGGGCATGACGGTGACGGTCCGGGTCGACACCTCGGGCACGATCGACACCGCGGCCGAGAAGGCCAGGCTCAGCAAGGATCTCGCTGCAGCGCAGAAAGAGATCGCGGACACGGCGAAGAAACTGGGCAACCCGGAGTTCATCGGAAAGGCACCTGCCGCGGTGGTCGACAAGATCCGGGCCCGGGCGGCTAAGGCCGCAGCGGACGTGGACAGCCTGACGGCGCGGCTCGCCGCGCTTGACGGGTCGGTGACGTGATCTCCGCGCCCCGCAACGGGTCAAGCGACGAGCCGGACGACGGCCCGGACGACGAATCCGAATTCCCGGCGACCGGCGACATCAGCTGGGACGCCGGCAATCTGGGTCTGCCCGATCCGGTTGAGACCACCTCGCCCGCCGACCCCACCGGCGAGATCGCCGCGGCAACAGCCGATCTCGACGACGACTCACCGGCCGACGAGGTGCCGAATGCGCCACCCCTCACCCTGCAGGTGGTCGAGACGCTGCTGGACCGCCGGCGGTCTGAGGTGCAGATCTCCCCGACACTGGCCCGGATCACCGCGCTGATGGATCTGCTGGGCAACCCGCAGCGTTCCTACCCGGTGATCCAGATCGCCGGAACCAACGGAAAGACCTCGACGGCGCGGATGATCGATGCGCTGCTCACTCGGATCGGCGTGCGGACCGGCCGTTTCACCTCCCCTCACCTGCAGCTGGTCACCGAACGGATCGCCATCGACGGGACGCCTATCTCCGTCGAGCGTTACGTCGAGAGCTATGCGGATGTCGCGCCGTACGTCGATCTGGTCGACGCCTCCAGCGCCAAGGAGAACGGGCTGCCGCTGTCCAAGTTCGAGATCCTCACCGCGATGGCTTTCTCGGCGTTCGGCGACGCTCCCGTCGAGGCCGCCGTCATCGAGGTCGGGCTCGGCGGGACCTGGGACAGCACGAACGTCGCGGACGCGGGCGTCGCGGTGATCACGCCCATCGGCATCGACCACACCGACTACCTCGGCGACACGTTGCCCGAGATCGCCGGCAACAAGGCCGGGATCATCAAGCCGGACTCGGTGGCGATCATCGGTCCGCAGGAACAGGAGGCGATGAACGCCATCCTGCGCCGGACGATCGAAGTCGACGCCAGCGTCGCCCGGTACGGCAGCGAGTTCTCCGTGCTGGACCGGGCTTTCGCGGTCGGCGGTCAGCGGCTCACCATCCAGGGCCTTGGCGGGGTGTACGAGGATGTCTTCCTGCCGTTGGCGGGAGAGCACCAGGCTGTCAACGCGTCGACGGCGCTGGCGGCGGCCGAGGTGTTCTTCGGCGCGGGCTCCAGCCGTCAGCTCGACATCGCTTCCGTGCAGGACGCTTTCGCCTCCGTTGCCGCACCCGGCCGGCTCGAGCGGGTGCGCACCTCGCCGACGATCATGGTGGACGCCGCGCACAACCCGCACGGTGCGACGGCGCTGGCGGCCGCGCTCGCCTCAGAATTCTCCTTCTCCCGGCTGGTCGGCGTGCTGGCTGTGATGGCCGACAAGGACGCCTCGGGGATCCTGCAGGCGCTGGACGACACCTTCGACGCGATCGTGGTCACCCGGAACTCCTCGCCGCGGTCGATGCCGGTCGCGGACCTGGCGGATCTCGCCGTCGACGTGTTCGGCGAGGAACGCGTGCATACCGCCGCGCGGATGGACGAGGCCATAGCGCTCGCCGTTGACCTGGCCGAATCGGGCTCGGAGGACTCGTCGGGCACCGGTGTGGTGATCACCGGGTCGGTGGTGTCGGCCGGCGACGGTCGGGCGCTCGCGGGTCTGGCGCCGGAATGAGCGAACCCACGTCGGGACCCGACCGGGCCGCGGAACCACCGCAGGCCTTGCCGTCGGAGCAGCCGGACGGTCAGCCGCCCGGCGCCGCGCCCACCGCAGCATCACGGGCGACCCGGCCCTATGATCCGGAGCGCGGACTGCGCGGGGCCATGTCCGCGACCCTGGTGCTGGAGGCCATCACGGTGCTGCTGGCCATTCCGGTGGCCGCGAACACCGGCGGCGGGGTAGGGCCGGCCGGGGTGGCCATCATCTGCGTGCTGGCCGTGCTGTTGATCGGTGCCTGCGCGATCGTCTCCCGTCCGTACGCGCTGCCGGTGATCCTGACCCTGCAGGTGCTGATGATCGCGTGCTGGGTGATCACCCCGCCGCTGGGCATCATGGGCGTCGTGTTCGGGCTGGTCTGGGCGTTGATCCTGTGGTTCCGCGGCGAATTCCGGCGGAGGCTCGCGGCCGGTACGCTGCCGGGGCCGACCACCGCGCAACAGTAGCCCCAAAGGAATTAGCAACAGCGCCGGCAGGCTTCGACAAAACGGCGCACCGGATCCACCACCGTCAGGCGGCCCACCGCCCGAACAAGGGAGTACCCGCTCGTGTCCGAAAGCACCCTGGTCCTGATCAAGCCCGACGGCGTCGCCCGCGGACTCGTCGGCGAGATCCTCTCAAGGATCGAAAAGAAGGGTCTGACGCTGGTCGCCCTGGATCTGCGGGTGGTCGAGGTCAGCGTCGCCGAGGTGCATTACGCCGAGCACAAGGGCAAGCCGTTCTACGACGGGCTGGTGGAGTTCATCACCGGTGGGCCGCTGGTGGCCGCGGTGGTCCAGGGGCCGCGCGCCGTCAGCGCGTTCCGGCAACTCGCCGGCGGCACCGACCCGGTGGAGAAGGCGGCCAACGGCAGCATCCGCGGCGACTTCGGGCTCGAGACCAAGACCAACCTCGTGCACGGATCGGACTCGCCCGAATCCGCCGTGCGTGAGATCGGACTCTGGTTCCCCGACCTGTGAGCGGACCCCCCGAATCGCAATCGCCCGACGGTGAGTCGCCGGGTCCGGACCAGATCACCCTGCGCAGGGTCGGTCCGGGCGGAACCTGGGCGTCGGACAGCGCGTTCGGCGTCGCCGTGGTGACCCTCTGGCACCGGGTCGCGGAGTCGGGCGGCGCGGTCGGTTTCGCGCCGACGGTCAGCCGTGCCGAGGTGGCCGCGGTGGTCGCCGGGCTGGTGGACGACCTGCGCTCCGGCCGGGCATTCGGGTTCGCGCTGAACCGTCACCGGACGTTGGTGGGTGTGGGTCTGCTGCGCCCCGGACGGGGCCTCTCCCGGCACACCGGTGAGATCGTCGCGGTGATGGTCGACCCGGACCTCCGTGGCTCGGGATCGGGGACCAGACTGATGACGGCGCTGCTCGCGCAGGCCCGCGAGGCCGGCATGCGCAAGGTCGAGGCGGTTGTCCGTGACGGAGCGGGGCTGGAGGAATTCTTCGGCCGGTTCGGGTTCGCCGAATGGGGCCGCCGGCCGGGCTGGATCCAGCTCGGGTCGGGGCATGATCGCGACGAGATCATTCTGGGAGCCGACTTGAACACTGTGAGCACTGTGAGCACAGCCCCGGTCACCACATCCACGATCGGCACCGCCGGCACCATCGAATCGGGAACGCCGCGATGACCGCCGCCGCCCGGCGGATCGTCGATCTGTCCCACCCGATCACCGACGGCCTGGTCACCTACCCGGGCATCCCCGCTCCCGTCATCGGCACCCATCTGTCGTTCGACGAATCGGCGTCACACTATGCGGCGGGCACCGAGTTCACCATTGCCACCATCTCGATGGCCGCCAACACCGGCACCTACCTGGACACCCCAGCGCACCGCTACCGCGGGGGCGACGACCTGGCGGCGGTGCCGCTGGAGCGGATGGTGGAGCTGGACGCCGTGGTCGCCAGGGTGGACGCCGGGAGCGCGCAGGTCGGTGCCGACGGCGGCCCGACCGACGCAGCGCCGACCGACGCAGCGCCGACCGACGCAGCGCCGATCAACGCGGCAATCGGTCGCCCGATCGACGAGCAGCTGCTGCGCTCAGCCCTCCGCGGTGCGGACCTGATCGGCCGGGCCGTGCTGGTGCACACCGGCCACGCGCGGCACTGGGGCACGCCGGCGTACTTCCCTTCTCACCCGTATCTGACGGACGACGCGGCGGAATTCCTGGTCTCCGCCAGGCCTGCGCTGGTCGGGATCGATTCGCTGAACATCGATTCCACGCATACCGGTCGGCGGCCGGCGCACACCTGGCTGCTGGCAGCGGGTATCCCCATCGTCGAGCACCTCACCGCGCTGGACCAGTTGCCCGACAGCGGGTTTCGCTTCTCTGCGGCTCCTCCAGCGGTGCGCGGCATGGGCACCTTCACGGTGCGCGCGTACGCGGTCATCCAGTAGTTCAGTCGAGTAGGTCAGCGGCCGGAACCGAAGGGGCTGCCGCGGCGGTCCTGCCGTCCGTTGGCCAGGAACGCCCAGCCGACCACGACGGTACCCAGGAACAGCAGGCCGAGCCCGATGGTCACCGGCGCCGCGATGTCCAGCCCGTTGCCGGCCGGCATCATCGGCGCGGCCGCGGCGTGCGTCACGGCCGCGTCTTCCTGCTGGTGGGCGGACGCGGGTGCGGCCACCAGCAACACGAACGCCAGCGACAGCAGGGCGGCGGCAATGGTGACGATGCCGATCTCACGCAAAGGCAGCCGCCGACCGGCGGAGGCATTCCTCAGCGTGGTCACTGGTGCTCACCCCCACGATGTCATCTCCCACAATGAGGACGGGAGGGTCGAGCGAGCCTGTGCCGGGCCCGCCAAACGGTGGACGCAGTGTCGGAGCGCGGCGGTAGCGTCGGAACCCATGAGGGAACGTCGAGCGCTGCGGCAGACCGGCGAGGCACCCCAGGCGGCTCGGCCCGGGCATGCCGGGGTGCAGCCGGCCGATGCGGCCGCGGGGGCGGAACAGCCCGCGCCGATGATCGTCGCCCGCGGGCTGCGCAAGAGCTTCCCGGGGCCGACCGGTCAGAGCGTGGAGGCGGTGCGCGGCATCGACGTGCAGGTCCAGCGTGGCGAGTCGTTCGGCTTCCTGGGACCCAACGGCGCGGGCAAGTCCTCGACCATGCGGATGATCGCCTGCGTGTCCCCGCGGAGCGGGGGAGAGCTGTCCATCCTCGGGCTGGATCCGGAACTCGACGGCATCCGGATCCGCGGTCGGCTCGGGGTGGTGCCCCAGCAGGACAACCTGGACCTCGAGCTGACCGTCCGGGAGAACCTCGTCATCTACGGCCGCTATTTCGGGATCGCCCGCTCGGAATGCCGGCGGCGCGCGCAGGAGCTGATCGAGTTCGCGCAATTGACCGACAAGGCGGACACCAAGGTGGACGCGCTGTCCGGCGGGATGAAGCGGCGGCTGACCATCGCCCGGTCGTTGATCAACGACCCGGAGCTGCTGCTGCTCGACGAACCGACCACCGGACTCGACCCTCAGGCGCGACATGTGTTGTGGGACAGGTTGTTCCGCTTGAAGACTCAGGGTGTGACGCTGGTCGTCACCACGCATTACATGGACGAGGCGGAGCAGCTGTGTGACCGGCTGGTGGTGATGGACGGCGGGCTGATCGTCGCCGAAGGTTCCCCGACGGAATTGATCGGCACCTATTCCTCGCGGGAGGTTCTGGAATTGCGGTTCATGCCCGACGCCCAGCAACCGGCCGAACCGCTGGTCACTGATCTGGTCGAGCGGGTGGAGGTTCTCCCCGATCGGTTGCTGCTGTACACCCAGGACGGCGAGGCGACACTGGAAGCCGTGCACGCCCGCGGCGTGCGGCCGCGATCGACCTTGGTACGGCGATCCACCCTCGAGGACGTCTTTCTGCGGTTGACCGGCAGGAGCCTGGTGGACTGATGGCCACCATCGACCGCTCCCGCCCCGGGCCCCGTTCGGCGGGCGCCGACGCGCCCTCCGGCGGGAGGCTGATGGTCTGGGAGTACCTGATGCGCTGCTGGCGCGGGTACGCGGTACTGAGCCTGTCCGAGGCCATCGGCACGCCGCTGCTGTACCTGCTTGCGCTGGGTCTCGGCCTTGGCTCGCTGGTGGACAACGGGCCGCAGTCGGCGGCACTGGGTGGGGTGAGCTACCTGCAGTTCATCGCCCCGGCGCTGCTGGTGGCTGCGGCCGTGCAGATCGGGGCCAGCGAGGGGTCCTACCCCGCCTACAGCCGCTTCAAGTGGAGCAAGGTCTTCTGGGGCGTGACGGCCACGCCGGTCACCCCCGGGCAGGTGTGCGATGGGGAAGTGCTGTTCATCGGCACCAGGCTGCTGGCCGCGACGTCGCTGTACTACCTGGTGCTGCTGGTCTTCGGGGTGGCCGGTGGACCGGCCGGCCTGCTGATGATCCCGTCCGGCGTCGCGACCGGGATCGCCTGTGCCGTGCTGATCCTGGCGCTCGGCGCCGCCCTGCATTCGGACGGCGGCGCGTTCGCGATGGTCTTCCGATTCGTCGTGGTGCCGATGACGTTGTTCTCCGGATCGTTCTTCCCGATCACCGAGCTGCCGCTGGCGGTGCGCTGGTTGGCCTGGATATCTCCGCTCTGGCACGGCAACGAGCTCGCCCGCGGCTTCGCGCTCGGCACCGCCGAGCTCCGGCCCACGGTGGGGCACGCGGCGTACCTGGCCGCCCTGTTCGTCGCGGGACTGGTGCTGGCCCGGCGGCGCTACCACCGGCGGCTGATCGTATGACCGGGTCGACGGTTTCCTCC
Source organism: Nakamurella sp. (assembly GCA_035633315.1). Classification (GTDB taxonomy): domain Bacteria; phylum Actinomycetota; class Actinomycetes; order Mycobacteriales; family Nakamurellaceae; genus Nakamurella. The sequence goes on from DASQFG010000369.1 coordinate 8,284, forward strand.
GGGCCGGCCGCCCGGCGCCCCCCGACGCTGATCACCCGGGTGCTGCCGCTCCAGCTGTACGCCGGGCGGGCCCACGCGGTGCTCGAGCGGTCGCTGCTGGTCAGCCGGCGGGTGTGGTGGATCGTGCTGTCCGGGTTCTTCGAGCCGGTCTTCTACTTGTTCGCGATGGGGAATGGTCTGGGCGCGCTGGTCGGCGACGTGGGCGGTGTCAGCTACGCGGCCTACATCGCGCCCGCCCTGCTGGCCACGTCGGCGATGAACGGTGCGCTGTACGACTCGGTGCACAACGTGTTCTTCGAGCTGCGATACGCGAAGCTCTACGACGCCATGCTGGCGACGTCGATGGGCCCGGCGGATGTGGCACTGGGCAAGATCGCCTGGTCGCTGCTGCGCGGCGGCCTCTACTCGGTTGCGTTCGTGCTGGTGATGGCGGCGATGGGGTTGCTGTCGTCGTGGTGGGCGTTGCTGGCGGTGCCCGCTGCCCTGTTGATCGCGCTGGGTTTCGGTGCGGTGGGGATGGCCGTCACCAGCTTCCTGACCACGTTCCAGCAGCTGGACTGGGTGAACACCGCGATCCTGCCGATGTTCCTGTTCTCCACCACGTTCTACCCGTTGGATGTCTACCCGCGCGGGATCCAGATCGTCGTGGAATGCCTACCGCTGTATCAGGGCATCGAATTGATGCGGGGGCTGTGCCTTGGCCCGGCCACGACGTCCTTGCTACTGCATGCGCTGTACTTCGTGATCATGGCGGCCGTCGGGCTGGTGGTCGCCAGCCGCCGGCTGGGCACTCTGCTGTTGACGTGACCGTGCGGTCCACCAGAGCGCGTCGCCGGGCACCGGAGTGGCGTGTGGGATACTGACAGAGGTTCAGTGCCGAAAACAGTCGGCAACGCTCGGCAATTTCGGCACAGAACCCGGGCCTGGTCGGTGCAGGAGCGGTCCTCGGCCCCGGTGAGTGAGACGCCGGGCCGCGTCGAGGACGGATTCCGCGAGCCGATCGGCACGATGCACACCAGACTTCCCGCCGCCGGTGACCGCCGGGCTGCGGGTCCGAAATGTACGGGGTCCCTGTGCGGACGCGTCATGTACGCGCCCGGGGGCCTCGGGGAGGACTACACGCATGTCGATCACGCCCACCCTCGGGAGCGCCCTCGCCGACCTACCGGCCAAGCCGCGAGTACACGAGCTGTCCAAGAGGATCGGGATCAGCAACAAGGAACTGCTGACCGCACTGGCCGAACGCGGCCTGACCATCAAGAGCGCCTCCTCGTCCGTGCCGGCGGACGTCGCGCGCGAGGTCATCGAGTCGTTCCTGTCGCCGAGCGCGGCAGCGGGCGGCGCGGCCCAGGACCACACCACCGCCGGCCCCGAGGACCAGGCCGAAGCCCCCGACGGGAACGACGGGGAGCCGTCGGGCCGGCACCCCGACCTGCCGACCGGGACCCGACCGTTGTTCCTGCCCCCCGAGGTGGTCAGGAACGAGACGGACGACCAGGCCGATGACAGGTCCGGACCCGACGAAACGGACGGCGCGCAAGGTCGGCCGGCGGGTTCGGGTCGGCGCCGGCGGGGCCGTTCGGGACGCCGGGGCGGCGGTGGACAGTCCGGCGAGTCCGAGCCCACCCTGTCCGACCAGGCACCGGAAGGCGCATCCGACGGTTCCGCGCGGGCCGGAGCTGACGCGGAAGCTTCGGCCGACGGTCCTACAGATAACACTGCAGACACGGCCGAGGCCGCCGAGGAGACCGAAGGCAGTGACGACCAGGCCGGCGACGACCAGGCCGGCGACGACCAGGCCGGCGACGCCAGCGGGCGCGGACGGCGCCGCAGGCGGGGACGCCGCGGCCGTGGCCGGGTCAGCGACGATGCTGCGGGCGCTGAAGGCGAGGGTGCCGACGCGGACGGAACCGACGGCAGCGATGCGGACGATTCCGCGGCACCCGGTTCGTCGGCCACCGACACCGCGACGGACGAGGAGTCCGCCGACACCCAGGAATCCGAGGAGAGCGACGACTCCGACGACCGCGGGTCCGGCAGTGCCGGCACTCGCAGGCGGCGCCGGCGCCGCCGGCGGGTCACCGGCGAGGACGGGCCCCGCGAGGACGATCCCGACAACACCGTGGTGCACGTCCGCGAGCCCCGGTTGTCGGGCGCCGCTGGATCCGGTGCCGCAGGGTCCGGTGCGACCGGTTCGTCCGAGGTTCAGGGCGTCCGCGGCTCCACCAGGTTGGAGGCCAAGCGTCAGCGACGTCGCGATTCCCGCGATTCCCGTCGCCGCCCGCAGATCCTCACCGAGGCCGAGTTCCTCGCCAGGCGCGAGTCGGTCGAGCGGGTGATGGCGGTCCGCCAGCGCGGCGACCTGGCGCAGGTCGCGCTGCTCGAGGACGGCATCCTGGTCGAGCATTTCGTGTCCCGCGCCGGCTCCGACTCGATGATCGGCAGCGTCGTCCTCGGCAAGGTGCAGAACGTGCTGCCGTCGATGGAAGCCGCGTTCGTGGACATCGGCCGCGGTCGCAACGCAGTGCTCTACGCCGGTGAGGTCAACTGGGACGCGGCCGGCCTGAACGGCAAGGCCAGGCGCATCGAGACCGCGCTGTCCAGCGGCGACACCATCCTGGCCCAGGTCTCGAAGGACCCCATCGGGCACAAGGGCGCCAGGCTGACGACGCAGCTCTCCCTGCCGGGCCGGTTCCTGGTCTACGTGCCGAACGGCGGCGCGACCGGGATTTCCCGGAAGCTGCCGGACACCGAGCGCAAGCGGCTGAAGTCGATCCTGGACCGGATCGTGCCCGAGGACGCCGGGGTGATCATCCGGACCGCCGCGGAGGGCATCGCGGAGGACGAGCTCGCGCGGGACGTGGAGCGGTTGAAGTCGCAGTGGGAGGACATCTCCCGCCGCGCGGCGGCGAAGACCTCAGCGCCCACCCAGCTGTACGCCGAGCCCGGCACGTTGCTCAAGGTCGTCCGTGACCTGTTCAACTCCGACATCAGCCGGCTGGTGGTCGACGGCGATGAGGCCTTCGAACCGGTCTCCGAATACATCACTGCGGTCGCTCCGGAACTCGCGGACCGGCTGTCCCGGTACGAAGCACCCGCGGGGGGCGGCGACGTGTTCGCCACCTACCGGGTCGACGAGCAGATCGGCAAGGCCCTGGAGCGCAAGGTTCATCTGCCGTCAGGCGGTTCACTGGTGATCGACAGGACCGAGGCGATGACGGTCGTCGACGTCAACACCGGCAAGTACACCGGGTCCGGCGGCAACCTCGAAGAGACGGTGACGAAGAACAACCTGGAGGCGGCCGAGGAGATCGTCCGGCAGCTCCGGCTGCGGGACATCGGCGGGATCATCGTCATCGACTTCATCGACATGGTCCTGGAATCCAACCGTGAGCTGGTGCTCCGCAGGCTGACCGAGTGTCTCGGGCGGGACCGCACCCGCCACCAGGTCGCCGAGGTGACCTCGCTCGGGTTGGTGCAGATGACGCGCAAGCGGATGGGCACCGGCCTGCTCGAGGCATTTTCCGAGCCCTGCCCGCATTGCGGTGGGCGCGGCATCCTCCTGCACGACGCGCCGATCGACCTCACCCCGGGCGAGGTTGCGCCGGCCGAGCGGCGTTCCGGCAAGAACCGCCGCAACCGCGGGCGCGACGCCGAGCCCACGGAGGACGTGGTCACCAGGGTGCAGCACGCACTCGGGCGCAAGCCCGATCCGCGCGGCCCCAAGCCGCCGCCGGCCCTGGTGGGCGGGGACGTCGACGATGACGACCTCGAAGTGGTGGCGAGGGGTCACGGCGAGAGTGACCGGGCCGGCGGTGCGCCACGCGAGGACGCCGGGCCGGACCCCGTTGCCGAAGCTGTCGGAGTGCGCGTCGACGTGATCGACGCCGTCGTCGACGGTGACGTGCTGGATGCCGGCCTCGTGGCTGCTGAGAACACCGACGGCCCGGAGAGCAGTGGCGGCCGGGAGTACGTTGCCGCTCCTGAATCCGAGGCCGCCGAGAGCGCGCCGGTCGAAGCCCCGGCACCGGAGCAGCTCCGGCAGCCGCGTCGCAGCCGTCGGGCGGCGGGTCGTCCGGCCGGTGCACCGACCGGCGCCACCGAGGCCGTGGACATCATCGTGCGACCGGTGAGCTCGGAGTCCGGTGACGAATCCTCCGATGGCGCTCCCGGGTGGTCGGAAGCAGTACCGGAGGAGAGCGCATCACACGTCATCACCGTCGACCCGGGCCAACCGGACGCTGGTCATGACACCGTCAACGGCGACGGCGGGTCCGAACCCGCCGTCCCGGCGGCGCCGGTCCGGCGTCGGGCGGCCCGGCGTCCGGCCGGCCCCGCCGCTGCGCCGATCCCCGTCGACCGGGTTGACGAGGG
>DASQFG010000370.1:0-8593 GCA_035633315.1 Nakamurella sp.
TCACCGCACCCCGACGGGGTACCCCGCCGACGCACCTGGCCGACCTGACGTCGGTCGAACGCGCCGACGTGGTGAAGCACGCCGGTCAGCCGGCGTTCCGTGCCAACCAGGTGGCCCGGCACTACTTCGCCGGTCTCACCCGGGACGCCGCCGAAATGACGGACCTGCCCGCCGCCGGGCGGGCGGAGTTCGTCGACGGCCTGCTGCCCGAGCTGCTCACCGAGGTGCGCTCGATCGCCTGCGATAACGGCGATACCCGCAAGACGCTCTGGCGGGCGCACGACGGCACGCTCATCGAGTCGGTGCTGATGCGCTACCCCGATCGGATCACCCTCTGCGTCTCCAGCCAGGCCGGCTGCGGGATGGCGTGTCCGTTCTGCGCGACGGGACAGGGTGGGCTGCAACGGAACCTGTCCGCGGCCGAGATCATCGAGCAGGTTCGGCTGGCCGCGCGGGCGGCTCGGGACGGCGCGCTGGGTACCCCCGGACGGCTGTCCAACGTCGTGTTCATGGGGATGGGCGAGCCGCTGGCGAACTACAAGCGGGTGCTGACCGCTGTCCGGGCGATCATCAGCCCGCCACCCGCCGGCCTCGGCATCTCGGCGCGTTCGGTGACGGTGTCGACGGTGGGCCTGGTGCCGGCGATCCAGAAGCTGACCGCGGAGAACCTGCAGGTACGGCTGGCGGTTTCACTGCACGCGCCGGACGACGAGCTGCGCGACACCCTGGTCCCGGTCAACGAGCGATGGAAGATCGACGAGGTGCTGACGGCCGCGCGCGGATACGCGGACGCCACCGGCAGGCGGGTGTCCATCGAGTACGCTTTGATCCGGGATGTGAACGACCAGGCGTGGCGGGGCGAGATGCTCGGCGCATTGCTGCATTCCCGGCTCGGTCAACTCGTGCACGTCAACGTCATCCCGTTGAACCCCACCCCGGGGTCGCAATGGGACGCCTCGCCGAAACCCGCGCAGAACGAGTTCGTCCGGCAGGTCCGCACGCAGGGGGTGGCCTGCACGGTGCGCGACACCCGCGGGCAGGAGATCGCCGCGGCGTGTGGGCAGCTGGCAGCCGAGGTCGGCGCCGGGTTGTAGCCCGCGGGGCCACCTGCACTCGGCGCCACCAATGCGGACTGAGCGCCAACATATGTCGGCGCCGAGACCTCGAAACCGGCGCCGTGTGCCGCTGCGGCGGGAGTGCGCGTGCAGTCGCGCCGGGGCGCCGCCGGTTTTGTGGGTGCGCCTCGCGCTCGGCTCCGGTCTTGTGGTGTGGGCGCCGACATATGGTGGCGCCGAGTCCCTGAAATCGGCGCCGTGTCAAGGGATGTGGCGCTGGAACCCTTCGCTGTGCCCGAGTCCCGCGGCGCCGAGTTGCGCGTGCGCAGCGCAGCTCAGCTCGCGGCGGCGACGCGAAGCGCCCGGTACAGCAGTCGCGGATCACCGAGCCGGCGGCGCAGTTCCCGCTCCAGACCGGCGATGGGGTAGAGGTTCTGCGGCGCCCTGGCATCCTTGTACTCCGCCGACGCGTAGCGGCAGAGGGTCGCCTGACTCAGGTTCGCCAGGGCCATGACCTCGTCGCGCGGCAGGTCTGCGGAACATTCCACCCTGACGATCCCGGCCCACGGCGGCCCCGGCAGGCAGGGCAACCGCAGATACCAGGCATGCCGATCCCAGGTCGTGCCCATCAGGAACACCGGAGTGCGTTGGCCGTGAGTCAACCGGCCCACCATCGCGTGCTCCGGCGGCGGCAGGTACGCGGTCCGATGGCTCTTGATGAAACCGAGCGCACGCGGCAGGTGGGTGCGTCCGCGCAGCGGCCCGTCCACGACGAGCAGGTCGTCGTCGCGGATGACGTCGTGGTCGCCGAGCCCGCCCCCGACCAGCCCGAGACCGGCGCGGGCGCCCACCGCAACGGTCACCTCCACCTCCGCGAGTCGGCGCTGCAGCGCGCTGGACAACGTCACCGACAGCGGCATCGTCGCGCTGGCGGCGGTATGGCACGCGAGGTAGGACCCGGCGCTCGTCGCGACGTCGACCGCATGCGGCGCAATGGTGAACAGGCCCCGCCTGGTTTCGGCCGCCAGCAGATGCGCTCCTGCGGCGCAGCAGCAGACCACACCTGCCGCGTACGAGGCGCACAACGCGGCGGACGCGTCCGTCGCGGGCGAGCCGCCGTCTGCGTCGTCGATCCAGACCCTGGCTTCCACCCGGCGCACCCCGTCGACAAACAGCGTCGCGCTCGGACGGCGCAGTGCCGGATCGACATCGACCGGCTGCCAACCGTTCTCCGGAAACTCGACGTTCAGGTCGACCTGCGCGGTCGACTCGCCGAGATCCTCCTCGAGCTCCAGGCTGGTTCCGTAGGTCGGGTCCCACCCGTCGACGGTGAACCGCATGCCGACAGCGGGCCCTGCCCTCGACGTGGTCGTCCCCGGCGTGATTTGTGCGGTCATAAGGTCTCCCTGGCCACCGCGGAAGTGCGCTGATCGCGGTGCACGACGAAGCGAACCGGGATGCGCTCGGCCAGCGCCGCCACGTGGGTGATGACACCGACCATCCGGTCGCCGTTGGCCAGGTTCTCCAGGGTTTCGGCGACGGTCTCCAGCGTCGCCTCGTCAAGGGTGCCGAAGCCCTCGTCCAGGAAGATCGAATCCAGCCGCGCCGCGCCGCTGGCTGCCAGCGATGACAGCTGCGCGCTCAGCGCCAATGCCAGCGCGAGGCTCGCCTGGAACGTCTCGCCGCCGGACAGTGTTCGCACGCTGCGCAGGCTGTCCGCATCGGCGTGGTCGATGACGTAGAACTCGCCCTTGCGGTGGGTGAGTTCGAACTGCCCGCCGGACAGTTCGGCGAGGTTGATGGACGCGTCGATGACCAGCGTATCCAGCGCCGCGGTTTCCAGCCACTCTGGGAACTTGTTGCTGCGCAGGAGATCCCCGAGCATCTTCGCGACCTGCTGGTCAGTCTGGGCGGCACCCAGGGCCGCCGTCCAGTCGGCTGCCTGTTTGCGGCGATCTTCGATCCGCGCCAGGTCGGCCCGCGCCTGGGTCAGCGCCGCCGCGGCTGCGGCGGGTGCGGTGCCGGCCAGCTGACCCGGCGGCAGCAGCACGTCGAGCGCCGCGAACTCATCGGTGAGCAGCTTGCTCGTCTCCTGCTGGTGCTGGACGGCGGCGAGCACCGCGTCCTGCGCGCCGGGCAGCGCGGCGGCGCGTTCGTCTGCCTGCGCGCCGGCCCAGCTCAGCAGTGCGGTCCAGCCGTTCAGCGCCGATCCGTCGGGAAGTTCCGGGGCGCCGAGACCGACGAGCCGGTCGCGGGTCCCGCGCAGGACCTGCCAGACTGCTGCGGCATCTCGGGTGAGTGACTGCTCCTCGGCTTCGGCCCGCGCCCGCGCCGCGCGCGCTGTACGGAGAGCGGTGTCGGTGCCGCGGGTGGCGGCCGCGAGGTCGTCGAGGCCGGCCAGCAGCGCCCGTGCCTCGGCGTCGCTCGGTGCGCCGAGCAGGGACTCCGTCAATTCGTCCCGTCGGTGTTCGAGACCGGCGAGCGTGGTTTCGGCGCCCTTCCGCGTCGCGGCCATCTGGGTGTGCGCGGTGTCGGCGGTCGCCGCCTCTGCTTCTGCTGCGGCAAAAGCCTTGCGAGCAGCGGATTCGGCACGGTGGGTACGGGTGGCTGTGGTGCGCGCGGCGATCGCTGCGGTCACTCGCGCGACGGCCTGTCCCTGCGCCCAGCCGGCGAGCCCGGTCCAGGCGTCCAGCAGATCGGTGTCGTCCAGCGCGGGCGCGGCCAACGGCACCAGCGGATCGCGTGCGGTGCGCAAGGCTGCACGCAGCACCGCGACCTCGCCGTGCACGTCACGGGTCGCCGCCTGCGCCGCCACGTGCGCGGCCCGCGCCCGGGTCAGGACAGCCGCCACGGCGCGGGCATCAGCCTCGAGAACGTCCAGCCGGCGCAGGGTCTCGCGGATCGCCGCAGCGTCGGTCGGCCCACCTGTGACAGCGGCAGTGAGCCGGTCGACTTGCGCGGTGGCCGCCGACAACTGCGCGCCGGCGGTCGCCGCCGCATTCCCCGCTCCGGTCTCCGCTGCGCGTGCCGCACGCAGGACCGTTTCGGCGTTCCGCACGATCGTGGCGGCCGCTGCCAGTTTCGGAGCGTGCAACGGCGGCGGCAGCGTGGCCACGGTCTGCTCGCACACCGGGCAGGCATCGCCGACGGCAAGGTGCGGGCGTAGGGTGGCGGCGCGATCGGTGACCGCGAGCTCGTCCTGAGACATCCGCGCCGCGTCGACGGCGGCCGTCGCTGCAGCGAGAGCCGCCTGCGCGGCTTCATGTTTCGCGGCAGTCAGCTCTTGCTTCTGCTGCAGAGCGGGAAGTGCGGCGGCCGCCGCGTCGAGTTCGGAGAGCAGGTCGAGCGCCCTCTGCAACGGAGCCCGCCGCGGAGCCGCGGCCAGCGCATCGCGGGCCGCGGTGTCCTGCTGCTCGGCGACGACCAGTTGTTCCGCGGCGCCGGCCTGCGCTTCGGCCGCCGCCCGGGCGTGCCGATCCACATCGCGCAGCCTGTCCGGGACGACGACGGCGGCAAGCGCGGCGCGCTCCTTCTCCAGCCGTTCGACCTCGGCGTCCGCCGTTCGCGACTGGCCGATCGCACTCTCTTGGTTCTCCCGAGCTGATTGCAGCGCGGCAGTCGCGGCCGCCCGGGTGCGGGCCGCCTCGTCCAGCCGTGCGACAGTCGCGTCGACCATCGCAGTCGCGGCGGGAATCTCGGCCAGAGCCCTGGCGTGTTCGGCATGGTGACGACGCGCCTGCTCGAGCGGGCCACGGTCCGGCGCCGCCGCCAGCCGGTCCCGCGCCGCCGTGTCCGCGGACTCGGCCGTGGCCTCATCGTTCCGCGCCCGCTGGAGTGCGACCTGCGCGCGGGTCAGCGCCGCATCCACCTCCGCCACGCCGGCCGGCTGCCGTACGACGCGGAGCATCTGGTGCTCCGCCGCCAGTTGATCGCACCGCTGCTGCGCCTGCTGGCGTTCGGCCGCGGCGGCGGTCAACTGCGGCAACACCTCGTCGACCCGCTCGGTGAGGGTCCGCAGCGCGGAGGCGCGGTCCGCGGCCGCGGCCAGGGACTCGGCCGTCGCGTCGCCGAGTGCGGCGATCTGCTCGGCGAGCACCTTCGACCGTTCCGCGGCCAGCGCGGCGCGGGAATTGGCCTCGCGCCCGATCTGCTGGTAGAGCTCGGCGCCGAGTAGTTTCATCAGGATATTCCGACGATCGGATCCCTTGGCGCGCAGGAACTCTGCGAACTCCCCTTGGGGCAGCACCACGCATTGGCAGAAGTTCTCGAACGTCAGGCCGAGCAGTTCCTCGGCCGCGGTGGTCACCTGGGAATCGGACGCCAACACCTCGGTCTCGTCGGACAGGGCGCCGGTCGCGGTCGGATCCAGCAGCCGCTCGAGCCGGGCGCTCTTCACCTGCACGCCCTGTTTCGTGCGGCGCAATTCGCGGGCGGCAACGTAGCGCACGCCGTCGACGTCGAACACCAACCGGACGGTGCCGCGCACCGCGGTCGGCGCAAGCGCGTACATCACCATCCGCTTGTCGTTCCACCGCGGGACGGTTCCGTACAGCGCGAACGCCATCGCGTCGATGACGGTCGATTTGCCCGAGCCGGTCGGCCCGACCAGCACGAAATAGTCGGCGCCGGTGAAGTCCACCGACGCGGGCTCACGGAACGACGCGAAGCCGTCCATCTCCAGCAGCCTGGGGCGCATGTGGTCCGCCTCAGCCGTGCGCGGCGGTGGTGGTGAGCGCGTCGTGCAACTCGTCGAAGAGCGAGCGCACCCTGTCGTCCGCCACACCCACGAACGAGCAGTACTCGGCGAACAACTCGGCGGGGGAGTGCTCGGTGCGGTCGATCGTCGGGCCCGCAGGGTTCACCTCCGCGGCGAATTCCGGGTCGATCCTGACCTCCAGCGCATTCGGCAACGCGTCGGTGATGTCCTCCCGCAGCCCGGCGCGCGCCGGCTCGCGGACATACACCCGGAGGTAGTCCTCGCCCAGTTCGTCCGCCCTGGCGACGATCTCGGCGACCGTGCCGGACACCGTGCGCAGCCGCCGCCCCGCGGTGATCGGGATGTCGGTGATCCGCGCCGGCGTCGCCTGCTTCGCAGGGGTCGTCGGCGTCGCCGGAGTCGCCGGAGTCGCCTCGACCAGGCACACCACCGGGGTGTTGTCCTGCTCGCCGAAATCGACCGCGAAGGGCGCCCCGCTGTAGACGACCGGGCACGACGCCGGCAGCCGCTGCTTGCGGTGCAGGTGGCCGAGCGCGACATAGTGCGCCTCGGGTGGGAAAGCGGAGGCCGGCACGTGGTACTCGAAGATCGACTGTGCGGCGCGCTCGCCACCCCCGAGGGTGCTGCCGGTGATCGTGAGGTGCGCCATCACCACGTTGACCGCGTCCGGGGTGAACCCAGCGGTCAGGCTGGCCAGCACCTCGCGGATGAGTTCGTCGTAGGCGCCGGAGTTCTCGGCCGGAGTTGACGCGACGAGTTGCGCGGCCCGCACCGCGTAACGCTGGGACACGAACGGCAGCACCGCGACGTTGACCGGTTCCCCGGTGGACCGGGCCGCGAAACTGACGACACCACCGTTGTCGGGCTCGCGGACCGTGCCGACCAGGGTGATTCCCCCGACCTCCATCAACGGCCGGTACGCATCGAAAGTGGCAGGGTGGTCATGGTTTCCGGCAATGGCGATGACTTCGGCACCCGTCCGGCGGAGCGCGAGCAGGGCTCGCACCACCATCTGCTGCGCGGCGGCCGACGGTGCCGAGGAGTCGTAGAGGTCGCCCGCGATCAGCACCGCGTCGGGAGGTTCGCGGCGGGCGACGGCGATGATCTCGGCGAGCACCTCGCGCTGCTCGTCCAGCCGGCTGCGGCCCTTGAGGGTCTTGCCGATGTGCCAATCGGAGGTGTGCAGAAGCTTCACGAAGGATTCCTCGGTCGGGGTGCAGGGCGCAACAGTGGGCCGGCAGGAGCTGGAGACGAAGGCGGGTCAGAACGGCGGGATGTCGTCGGGCCGCGGCAGTCGGCTGAAGGCAGTGCCGGCCGGTTTGTTCGCCGGGGCGGCCGGTGGGGTGCCGCACTCGGACTTGCGGGTCGCCCAGGCCGGGAACGGGAACTCCACGGCCAGCGGCACCGGTATCTCCGGCTGGCTGACGAACATGGTGCCGGGTTTGGCGAGCGTGGCGCGGGTGCGTTGGCTCGGCGGCAGGAAGCCGTACTCCGGACGCCCGGCCTCCGCCGGATCCAGCCGGCCGACGACCTTGATGCTCGAGTTGGCCACGATCCGGCGCTCGACCTCGCTGGCCGTCTGCTGGGCGCCGATCAGGATGATGCCCAGGCTGCGGCCGCGTTCGGCGATGTCCAGCAGCACATCCTTGATCGGGCTGTTGCCCTCCCGCGGCGCGTACTTGTTCAGCTCGTCGATCATGGTGAACAGCAGGCTGCCGGGTCCGGCCGCTTCCTTGCGGGCGGTCTCCGCGGCCAGCACCACGCCGACCACGAAACGCTGGGCCCGCTCCCGCAGGTTGTGCAGGTCGACGACGGTGACCTGCTGGTCGGCGGTGGAGATCTGCCGGTTGCCACGGCCGGGCAGATCGGCGCGGATGAGCGCGCGCAACGGCGCCAGCGACGAGCGCAGCCGCCGGATGAAGGCATTGATCGTGCCGATCCCCGTCACCGGCCCGGCCCACAGCGGTCGGGTGGTGTCGTCGGTCAGCCGGGCGACGATGACGTCCACGAGATCGTCGTAGGTACGGCAGGTGTCGCCGTCGACGACGACCGCGCCGTCGGACCCGGCCGGCGCGGCGTCTGCCCGCAACCGAGCGGCGACCTGGTGCACGACCATCGTGTACTGGTTCCGCTCGTCCTCGGCGTCGGCGAAGACGTACGGCAGCAACTCGCCTGCGCAGAATTCCGCGAGAGTCCACCAGAACGCGGCCACCCCACTGGTCCGGCCGGTGACGTACGGCCGGCCGGTGGTGTCCTCCGGCGTCGGCGGCGCGTAGAAGCCGACCGAGGCAAAAGGCGCGGCGGGCAGTCCGAGCCGGGCGTACAGATCACGAAGGTCGTCGTCCAGCCGGATGTTGGCGTAATCCAGGAAGAGCAGGTCCTCGCCCTTGACGGAGAACACCAGCGCCTTGGCGTTCAGCGCGCGCCCGCCCAGCACCCCCGAGGTGAAGATCGAGTGCAGCAGGAACAGCGCATAACTGGTCTTGGTGGCCACCCCGGAAATGCCGCTGACCGAGACGTGCGCGCCACGGGTGCCGTCCAGGAACTCCAGGTTCAGGTAGATGGGGGAGCCGTCGCGGCCCAGCCCGACGGGCAGCTTGAAGTCCATCTGGTCGAAGTACAGGGCTTGAGCGCGTTCGTTCCCGGTGGCGCGGCGAGCCGGCGAACCGGGCCGCGGCGGCACGTAGCACTCGGGTTCGACTCGGGTGGTGGTGACCTCGGCGACCTCCTGTACCCGGGCCGGCAGCACGCCGTCGCTGATCAGGAACACGTCCGAGCCGAAGCTGGCCCCCTCGTGCCGGGCCATCACCTCGGTGACCAC
>DASQFG010000371.1:0-5221 GCA_035633315.1 Nakamurella sp.
GTCCCGACGCCGTGCCGAGCGAGAGCGTCCAACAACCGGGGGCTGGGATGGCCGTAGTCGTTGCCAGCGCCCACCCCGATCACTGCCACGGCCGGCGACACCGCCTCCAGGAACCGGTCGAGGATCTTCGCCGAGCCGTGATGCGGCACCTTGAGAACATCCGCCGCAAGATCAACACCGGAATTCAGCAGCGCCTGCTGCGCCTCGGGCTCGACATCACCGGTCATCAGGATCCGTTTCCCGGAACGCTCGGCCATGATCACCACAGAGCCGTTGTTGGGGTCGGAATCGGTCCCGTGGAACGTCTTCGACGGACCGAGCACGGTCAGCGTGAGATCCCCCGTTGCCCAGCGGAACCCGACCGGCGGTTGGACGACTGTTATCCCGCGCACCGCCGCGGAACGTGTGACGGCGGCCCACTCCCCGTCGGGTTCGCGGCCCGGACCGACGGCGATGGCGCCGACGCTGCGGCCTTCAAGCACGCCCGACAGCCCGTCGACATGGTCCGCGTGCAGGTGGGTGAGCACCAGCAACGGGATGGTCGCCACTCCCAGGCGGTCCAGGCAACCGTCAACGAGACCCGGATCGGGACCGGTATCGACGACCACCGCGCCACCGGGCTCGCCGGTGGACAGCACCATCGCGTCCCCCTGACCCACCTCACAGGCGGTCAGCAACCACCCTGCGGCCGGCCAGCCCGGCGAGACGATCTGGTATGGCACGAGAACGCTGACACCGGCCGCCACGGCCGTCGCGAGGACGGCCCGAAATCGCCGGTGCCGCAGCAGGTACAGCATCGCGATGGAGAGCCCGACGAGGGTGAGAACGCCTACCGGGGTCGCCGGCCACGGCACGGTCGCCGCCGGCCAGCGCGCCAGCGCGTGGGCAACCCCGGCGATCCAGCCGAGCATGGGCGCGCAGGCCTGGGCGGACACCGCGGCCGCACCCGGCCACCACGGTCCGGTCAGCGCGCACAGCACCCCGACGATCAGTGCGGGTGCCACCACCGGAGCCACGATGAGGTTCGCCAGCACACCGACGACCGAGACCGATCCGCTGATCCCGACGATGATCGGCATCGTCACGACCTGCGCGGCGATCGGCACTACCAGCAGATCCGCCCAACCCCGCGGCACACCGCTGCGCTGCAGCGCGCTCGACCACGCCGGAGCCAGCAGGATGAGCCCGCCGGTGGCCAGTACGGACAACGCGAACCCGGCGCTGACCGCCAACTGCGGATCGACGAACAGCAAGAGGATGACCGCTGTGGCCAGCGCGGGCACGCAGCTGCGGGTGCGCCCGGTCAGCAGCGCCAGCAACGCGATGCCGCCCATCACCGCGGCCCGCAGCACCGAGGGCTGCGGGCCGACGAGCACCACCAGGCCGACCAGGGTGACGGTGCCACCCACCGCCGCGTACCTGGGACCGATCCGGCGGAGCAGCACGACGGTGATCCCGCACAGCACCGCGAAATGCGAGCCCGACACCGCTAACAGGTGTGCGATCCCGGTCGCCTTGGCATCGGCGTTCAGCTGATCGGAGATACCGCTGGTGTCACCGACCACCAGACCGGGAAGGAGCCCCGCAGCGTCGCCGTCCAGCCGAGACGCGTTGTCCGACAGTGCGTTGCGGATCGTGTGCGCCCACTGTGACCACCACGGCGCAGCACCGACGACCTCGGGAGGACTTCGGGCCGCGATCGTCGGCGAAGGGGCCGACCCGATGGCGTCCTGACCCAGCCGCCCCGAGACACGCAGCCGTTCACCTGGCGTCACCGTTCCCCACTCGTCGCCCTGGCCGAAAACGATGGCGGTGGATGTCGATGTCCACCGCTCGCCTGCGACCTGGGCTTGCAGGACGGTGACCGGAACCCGCCACCTGGTCGCCGATTGGCCGCTGCCGGAACCGGAACCGTTGTCGGGTGCCGCGAACCCCGAAGACACTCGAGTGGGGAACCCGTCGACCGTGACGGACAGGCTGCTCCAGGAACGATTCTCGGCCGCGGAGAGCAGCGGATCGTTGGCACGTTGCGATGAGTGCAGCGCCGAGATGACCACTCCGGCCGTCAGGCAGGCAACCGCGGCCACCACTCCGCATGCCCAACGAACGGCGATGCCGCTTCCCGGTGGGCCTGTTCCGGCTGCTGTTGGTCGACGGCGTTCGCCCGGGAGCAGCAGGGTTCGGGGAGCGCGCAGCAGCCCCGGCCCTGTCAGGTGGGCTCGGGCAAGGTGAGCGACGCAGGCGCACAGGGTCACGATGAGAGTGAGAACTGCTACCCACGAGGCGATCCGTACGCCGGACAGACCGATGAGGCAGCCCACCCAGACGGCGATCGCCGGCAATGCCAGTCGCAGATCGACCGGCGGTGGTGATTCCTCCTCGCTCCAACGGCGGGTCATCAGAACTGCCGCCGGTTCATGAGACGGTCACGAGCGCCGAGATCTGCGCATACCGCGCGGGCCCGATCCCGCTGATCTCCTGCAATTGCTCGACGGAGCTGAATCGGCCGTTCTGCTGCCGCCACGCGAGGATGTTCTGTGCCATCACGGGTCCGACACCCGGCAGCGAGTCGAGCGCCGCTTCATCGGCGGTGTTCAGATCGATCAGTTGCGACGATGTTCGCTGACCCTGGGACCCCGGCTTGCCCGGCGAGGCCGAATTGGTTGAACCCGCGCTGGATACTCCCGAGTTCGCGCCACCTGCGGCCGCTGCTGCGATGACCACAGAATCGCCGTCGGCAAGTTTGGCGGCCAGGTTCAGACCGGTGAGATCCGCTTCCGCGGTCGAGCCGCCGGAGGCGGCGATGGCGTCGGTCACCCGCGCACCGACAGGGAGCGTGACGACGCCCGGGTGCGCCACCAGACCCGTCACCGACACCACGATCTCGGTGGGTGGCGCTGTCGATGTCGTCACCCCAGCCGCACCGTCGGCGGTCGGAACTGCCCCCGAGACCGCCGCTTTCGCAGGATTCGGAGCAGGCTCCACTGCGGCGACTCCGGCGACACCCGACGCGGGCGCCAGCGCGACCGTCTCGACCGGCCTTGGTTCCGGGCGGTCCCGCCACACCCCGATGGCGGTGGCGACTGCCGCCACCGCCGCGACCAACAGAAGAACGAGCAGGCCGCGCCGGCCGGGGTCGATCCTGGCGTCGCGCAACGACTCCGGTACCCAGAGTTCGGCCAGCCGCCCCCAGTGACGATTGCTCAGCCGCTTGGCGCGAATCTCCGTCGGGTCCGGGTCATCGGAGTCGTCGAGATCGTCACCATCCCCGTCATCACCGTTGCTATCGTCGCCGTCGCTATCGTCACCATCCCCGTCATCACCGTTGCTATCGTCGCCATCGCTATCGTCGCCATCGTCACGGTCGAAATCGTCACGGTCGAAATCCGAGCGGATTCCGCCGTAGCCGTCCGCATCGTCCTGCTCTGCATCATCGGTGCGATCGAGATCCACAAAGCTGTTGCCGTCCACACGCTGGTGTTCGTCGACATCGTCATCGTCGCCAGTCGCCGCGCGATGTGGTGGCAGGGTTCGGCCCTCGGGTTGGACGTGCGGTTCCAGGCTGTCGAATCCCTCCCACTCGCCGGCGTCGTCGGGCACCCAACCACCAAAGACCGAAAGCGCGCCCACACCGTCGACATCGTCTTCGGGACTGGGCATCTCGCCGATCTCCGAACGGGTCGCTGCGAGGTCCCGTCGGTGACGGTGCCGGCCGGGTGCACGCGAAACCGGCGGGAAGCCCTGGTGCGTGACGACCGGGCGATCGACAGCGAATGCCGGATCCGGCGGTCGCATCACCCGCTCACGCTGGGGTTCGGTCGAGCCGCTGGCCGGTGTCGGTGGCGATCCCTCCGCTATCCGGTCCCGGTTCGCGCTCTCTGCGTCCAGCCGAAAGTCGTCCGCATCCGGCATCCGGTCAGCAACTGCGGCGATCCTGACCGGCGGATCGGCCTGCATCTGATCGTCGTCATCAGGCGCGCTTGACGGCAGGTCGCATGCGTCCGTCGGCCTGTCGTGCTGCAACAGCGCGAGGCGCTGCAACGGATCCGGACGGGGACGCATGACACCGAGGTTAGGAGCGGATGACGACCGCCCTTCCGACACCCGGACCGGTGTGGATGAAATCCGGACCTGGGGACAACTCCAAGGGACCAGTCGCCATCCATGATCTGAGTGGATCACCACAGAGCGATTACACTAGGTCATCCCAACATGAGAGATGTTCACTCGATCAAGAGCTGTCACCCATTCGCGTCGCGGCGCTACACTGGGTGTGACCATCAGTCGTAAAAGGGAGCCTTCCATGACTGCAACTGGGCCCATCCGGGTCACAGCTAGCCACGATATCCAACAAAGGTCCTCCCCAACAATCAAAGCTGGCACGCCTGGGGAGATCACGGACGTGGGCGGGTCCTCCACGGTCTCCTACACAGTCACGTTCTGGCCGTCAGACGGCGTCACGGTGACCCTGCGAAACCTGGGCAGGATGGACCTACATGAGGCTTGGTAACCCGTTGGAGGAAGGCCGGAAGCCTTTCTCGTCCAGCAGGCCACCCATCGGGCGATCTGACACCCCCGGCGTAGCAATCATGGCTTGACCTTCGGACATCGGTTGTGCCCGACCTCCGAACTATTCGCCCTGAGCTCGCGGATGAGTCGCAGATCGACCGCATATTAGAATCGACCGCATAATAGAACTGACAAGTTTCATCCCAGGTTCCATGCCGATGATAACGGCCACCACTTGATGAAGGGAGTTGCCATGCGCCGCGGCCAGCGCGTCAAGGCAGCCCGAACCATCAGAGGCGGACAGGTGAAAATCGCGAAAGGCACTGCGGAACGGTTCAGCGTTCTTACGGCCTTTTCACTTTTCACGACGAAATACAGCGTGCGATTCGTGACCAAAGACGCGAAGGCCGTGGTCAAGGATCATCGGCCGCGAGATCTTCGGGCGATCGGAATAACACGCCGATAAGCGAGCCGCCACACCCGCCACCAGCCGCCAGCCGTCGGAACAGTGGTTCGGCCACTCCACTGCACACCCCGACCACCGCCACGTCGCACACCGGAGTGCACCTTCACGCCAGCTGGGTGGTTCTGCTCCCATCGCGCACCAAACCGTGCCCTTTCGGGAAGTGCTTCCCTCCATACACTTTGCATCAAGAATCGGGGAGGCGAGCGTGGTGCGGCAGAAGGCGAGGATCCGCCGTCCCACACCACC
>DASQFG010000372.1:0-1687 GCA_035633315.1 Nakamurella sp.
CGAGGAGTGCGCCATGCAGTTCGGGATCTTCACCGTCGGCGACGTGACCACCGATCCGACCACCGGCCGGACCCCCACCGAGGCCGAGCGGATCAAGGCGATGGTCACCATCGCGCAGAAGGCAGAAGAGGTCGGTCTTGATGTCTTCGCCACCGGCGAGCACCACAACCCGCCGTTCGTGCCGTCGTCACCGACCACCATGCTCGGCTACATCGCGGCCAAGACCGACAAGCTGCTGCTGTCCACCTCCACCACGCTGATCACCACCAACGACCCGGTGAAGATCGCCGAGGACTACGCAATGCTGCAGCACCTGGCGGACGGCCGGGTGGACCTGATGATGGGCCGCGGGAACACCGGGCCGGTCTACCCCTGGTTCGGCAAGGACATCACCAAGGGCATCGAACTCGCGGTGGAGAACTACGACCTGCTGCGCCGGCTCTGGCGCGAGGATGTCGTCGACTGGCAGGGCAAGTTCCGGACACCGCTGCGCGGCTTCACCTCCACCCCGCGCCCGCTGGACGGTGTCCCGCCGTTCGTCTGGCACGGCTCCATCCGCAGCCCGGAGATCGCCGAGCAGGCCGCCTACTACGGCGACGGCTTCTTCGCCAACCACATCTTCTGGCCGAAGGCGCACTTCCAGCGGCTGATCGAGTTGTACCGCACACGGTTCGAGCACTACGGGCACGGCAGCGCCGACCAGGCCATCGTCGGGCTCGGCGGCCAGGTGTTCATGCGGAAGAACTCGCAGGACGCCGTCAAGGAGTTCCGGCCGTATTTCGACCACGCCCCGGTGTATGGCTATGGCCCGTCGCTCGAGGACTTCACCGAGATGACCCCGCTGACGGTCGGCAGCCCGGCCGAGGTGATCGAGAAGACGCTGAAGTTCCGCGAGTACTTCGGTGACTACCAGCGCCAGTTGTTCCTGATGGATCACGCAGGCCTGCCGCTCAAGACCGTGCTGGAGCAGCTCGACCTGCTCGGTGCAGTGGTGGTTCCGGTGCTGCGCAAGGAGTTCGACGCGCTGCGGCCGAGCCACGTGCCGGATGGCCCGACGCACGCCGGCCTGCTGGCCGCGGCCGAGAGGGGCGCCGTTGATCAGCGCAACGCCGCACTGGAAGTTGCCGGGACCGCGTCATGACGACATTCACCGTGGCCGTGGTTTCCGCCGGGTTGAGTCAGCCCTCGTCCACCAGACTGCTGGCCGACCAGCTGGCCGGCGGAGTGCGGACCGCCGCGGCCGACCGCGGCGACCGGGTCGAGGTGATCACCCTGGAACTGCGCGAACTAGCCCGCGACATCACCGACAACCTGCTCACCGGCTTCCCGGGCGTGGCACTGCAGACCGCGCTCGACGCCGCCAGCTCGGCGGACGCGGTGATCGCGGTGACGCCGGTGTTCAGCGGCTCGTACAGCGGGCTGTTCAAGTCGTTCTTCGACGTGCTCGACCGTGACGCTCTTGTCGGCACCCCCGTGCTGCTGGCCGCCACGGGCGGCTCGGCCCGGCACTCGCTGGTGCTCGACTATGCGTTGCGGCCGCTGTTCGCCTACCTCAAGGCGGACATCGTGCCGACGGGAGTGTTCGCGGCGACCGCGGACTTCGGGTCCGACGGATCCGACGGGGCCGGCCGGTCGTTGGCCGACCGGATCGGCCGGGCGGCCGCCGAACTGCTCGCCCGGCTCAGCC
>DASQFG010000373.1:0-1838 GCA_035633315.1 Nakamurella sp.
TTCAGGATCGTCTCGCCCACCACGGAGAACCGGAAATGACCGGGGCCGATCATCCCGGCGTGCACCGGGCCGACCGGGATCTCGTACACCCCGGTACCTTCCACGATCCGGAAGCTGAACGGCCCGTCCACGTCACCGAACGGGGGCGGCTCGCCGGCACCGGCCAGCATCGGGTGCCATCCCGTCGGCCAGTGGAAATGGCGAACCAGTCGGCTCGGCATCGGGTGATCGTCCGGCACGATGCCGAACAGGTCACGCATCTCGCGTTCGAAGCGGCCGGCGGCGAACGACAGGCCCGCCAGACTCGGCACATGCGGATCGGCCGGGTCGCACCGCAGTTGGAGATCGACCCGCTGGTCGGTGGCGGGATGGGTGAAAAGGTACACCACCCGCATGCCGTCGGGGGCGGCCTCCCCGGCCGGGGAGGCACCGCTCGATCCGTCGTGGCCGGCCACCAGGGCGATCCGGAAACCCCTGTCCAGCAACAATTGTGCATGTCGGGCGAGCTCGTCGGCGGCGACGGTCAGCGCCACCCGGTGGTACCCGACCGGCTGCGCTGCGGCGAGCGGATCCGGACCTCCCGCGTCGTCGCCGACAGCGCGGGCTGTGCCGACTAAGGGTCCGGTGATCGGCGCGGCACCGGGCTCGTCGGCCGGCCCGCCCGAACCGGCGGGGTCGGCGCTGGTCATCGAGGGCGTCATGGCGTCCTCGTGACGATCGCGGTGGCCTGCGCCAGCAACGGTCCCAGCGGGCCCAACGTCAGGCCCAGCACGGCGCAGGTGAGCAAGGCGCCTGCCATGGCGTAGATCTCGGCACTCGGACGGGACCGCCGCGCATCAGGAACGGTCGGCCCGGCTGCGACCTCGATGGCGATCGGCAAAACGGCCGGCATCGGCGACGCCAGCACCACCGGCGACGCCGCGGCCGACCGTCCCGGCAGCGTCCGCACCGCGACCGGGGGCGAGGAGAACGGGCCGGCCGCCGGGACGGGCGCACGATCGGCGGCTTCAATGAGGCCGGCGTCGACGACCGTGTCCTTGGAGGCGGCAGCCTCCGAGGGCGCAGCAACCGCCGCCACCGGAGCGCCGAGCAGCATCCGGCTGGTGTGGTTGACCAGCGATGCGGCGATCACCAGCACCAGCAGGAGCGCGGCGGTCATCTGCCAGCCCATCCCGGCATCGAAACCCGCCCGGGCCATACCCAGTTCGCTGGCGAACAGCGCGAACGGCGGGAAGGCGATGATCGCCAGCACGCCGAACCCGAAACACCCGGCCAGCAACGGTTCCCGCGCGGCCAATCCGCGCACCCGGTCGATCCGGCTGGTCCCGGTGACCTGCAGGAACCGGCCCGCGCCCAGGAACAGCGAGCTCTTGGCCAGCCCGTGCCCGAGGATGTGCAACAGCACCGCGGCGATGGCCAGCGGGCTGCCGATCGCCGCGCCGAGCGCCAGCAGGCCCATGTTCTCGATGCTCGAGTAGGCCAACATGCGTTTGTAGTCGCGCTGGGCCAGCAGCAGCGAGGCCGCCAGCGTCAACGACGCCAGCGCCAGCACCACCAGCAACGCGCGGGCGAACTCCGGCCCCAGTGCCGCGTCGGCGATCACCTTGACCCGCAGCACCGCGTAGAACGCGACCGAGATCAGCACGCCGGACATCAGCGCCGACACCGGCGCCGGCGCCTGGCTGTGCGCGTCGGGGAGCCAGGCGTGCAGCGGAGCCAGCCCGGCCTTGGTGCCGAACCCGACGATCAGCAGCGCCGCCGCGATCCGGGTGACACCGGGGTCCAGGTTCGGCGCCGCGGCGACCAGATCCACCCAGTCCAGCCCGGCCGGCGGCGAA
>DASQFG010000374.1:0-2340 GCA_035633315.1 Nakamurella sp.
CACGACGAGTACATGCGGCTGCCCGAGGAGGTCGAGGCGTGGCGGATCGGGAAGGAGACCGAGGCGGCGGTCAAGGAGCGGCTCCGCCTCGACGCTGCGCTGGCCAAGGCCAAGGCCGCCGAGCAGGACGCGCACGCAGCGTTCAACAAGCTGGAGAATCCGCTGCTGAACGAGCTTCTCGATCCGACGAAGCGCCCGTCGGCGGCCGCCGTGCAGGCCTGGGAGCGGGCCATGAACCGCCACCAACGCAGCGTCGAGGTCGTCCGGGCGATCATGGAACGGCGCCACGCGCTGGCGACCGCCGGGAAGACGAAATGAACAGGCCGCGTTGACCGACCGGCGTCAGGTTCCCGCGACCTCGTCCTCGCCCCGCGGCAGCACGACCCCGCCCAGACCGGTGTTGTAGGAATGCAACCGCCAGGCACCGGCGTAGCGGTGCAGGATGACCCAGTGGCAGTTGCCGACGCCGATCAGCGTCGACCAGATGTCGTCGGGCAGGTCCAGCAGGCACCCGGTGAGCCCGACGATCAGGCCGCCGTGCGACACCAGCAGGGCGCGCTGCGCCGATCCGGAATCCAGCTCGTCGACGACTTCCTTGGCCCGCTGCGCCACCTGCCAGCGTGACTCGCCCTCGGGCGGTGCGGCGTGCGCCGAGGTGGTCCGCCAGCGGTCCCACTCCCCCGGCCACTTCGTGACCACCTCGTCGCGGGTCAGGCCCTCCCACAGACCCATCGACGTCTCCCGCAGCCGCTCATCGGTGGGCACCGCCAGATCGGTGAGAACCGCGACTGCGGAAGCGGTTTCGCGGGCGCGTCCGAGGTCGGAGGAGATGATCACCGACGGCGCCAGGGCGGCCACCGATGGCGCCGCCTCGACGGCCTGACGTCGGCCCACGGCGTCCAGCGCGATGTCCCGGTGGCCCTGCAGCCGCTGATTCAGGTTCCAGTCTGTCTGGCCGTGGCGCAGCAGGATGAGGTGTTCGAGGGTCACCGGTAGACGGGCTCCGCCACCAGGGCGGCTCGATCGGCGCCGTCATCCAGGCCCCCGTCGGCGATTGCCCGGTCCCCGACGACGGCCCCTTCGTCGGCAGGAGAGTCGTCGCCGGCAGAACTGTCGGCAATGGGAGTCGCCGGGACCGACGCCTCGCCGGAACCGGTCGGAGCGCCGCCGGGAAGCGCGGCATCGACGAACGGGATCGCCGGGCAGTCCTTCCACAACCGGTCGAGCGCATAGAACACCCGCTCCTCGGAATGCTGCACGTGCACCACCACGTCGAGGAAGTCCAGCAGCACCCAGCGCCCGTCGCGTTCCCCCTCACGGCGGGTCGGCTTCACCCCGGCCTCTCGCATCTTCTCCTCGACGGCGTCGACGATGGAGCCGACCTGGCGTTCGTTGGTGCCGGTGACGATGACGAACACATCGGTGATCGCCAGCCGGTCCGAGACGTCCACCAGCAGGATGTCCTTGGCTTGTTTGTCGGCGGCGGCCTGCGCGGCCACCCTGGCCATGGCCAGGGCACTATCGGTTGCGGTCATGAATCTCCTTGATACAGGCGGTGTTTGGCGATGTACTGAACGACCCCGTCGGGCACCAGGTACCAGACGGGCGCGCCGGAGCGGACCCGGTCCCGGCAATCGGTCGACGAGATCGCCAGCGCGGGGACCTCGATGAGGGTGACCGCGCCGTCCGGCAGCTGCGGATCCTTCAGGTGGTATCCGGGACGGGTCACCCCGATGAAATGGGCGAGATCGAGAAGCTGTTCGACGTCCTTCCATTCCATGATGGCGGCCAACGCATCGGCGCCGGTGATGAAGAACCACTCGGCACTCGGGTCGGTGCGGCGCAGATCGGTGAGCGTGTCGCGGGTGTACGTGGCCCCCGGCCGGTCGATGTCCACCCGGGACACCGTGAACCGCGGGTTGGCGGCGGTCGCGATCACCGTCATCAAATAGCGGTGTTCGGCCGGGCTCTCGCCGCTCTTCTGGTACGGCTGCCCGGTGGGCACGAAGATCACCTCGTCGAGGGTGAACCGGTCGGCCACCTCGGACGCGGCCACCAGGTGGCCGTGGTGGATCGGGTCGAAAGTGCCACCCATCACGCCGATCCGGCGGGCGGTGGGCACAGGGCCGACAGCGCCGAGCGTGCCCGCTGAACCGGCTGGTCCCACAGCACCGGATGAACCCGCTGGACGGACGGAACCCGCGGCACCGAGAGGTCCGCTGGTCACCACCACCGCCCCGAGACCGGGGTGCCCGCCACGCTCACGATGACGCCCGCACCTGGCCGGTTCCGGTGACGACGTACTTCGTGCTGGTCAGCTCCGCCAGGCCCATCGGTCCC
>DASQFG010000375.1:0-3588 GCA_035633315.1 Nakamurella sp.
TGGTCGAGCACAAGGAGGTCGGCGACTACGAGATCATCATCGTCGACGACGCCTCCACCGACCGCACCGCCGAATACGCCGACGCGCTGGTGGAGGTCGACACGCACATCCGGGTCGTCCATCATCAGCAGAATCGCAAGCTCGGCGGCAGCATCAAGAGCGGCCTCGCGGCCGCCACCGGCGATCTGGTGCTCTACACCGACGCTGACCTGCCGTTCGAGATGATCGAACTGGTCCGGGCGATACGCGTGATGCGGGACTACGAGGCCGACATGGTCAGCGCCTACCGGTTCGACCGGACCGGGGAGGGATTGCGCCGGGCGGTGTATTCCTGGACCTACAACTGGTTGATCCAGCTCGTGTTCGGAACGCGGCTGCGGGACGTCAACTTCGCGTTCAAACTGTGCAGGCGACGCGTCCTGGACCACATCGGGCTGTCCAGCGAAGGCTCGTTCATCGACGCCGAACTGGTCATCCGGGCGCAGCGTGCCGGGTACTCCATCGTGCAGATCGGGGTCGACTATTTCCCGCGGACCAGGGGAGTATCGACCCTGTCCTCGCCGTCGGTGATCAAGGGGATGCTGATCGAAATGGTGCGCCTGCGCAAGGAACTGAAGTCGGTCCGTCCTGTTCACTCGGTGCAGCCGGAATGAGCCGGCTGCTGATCGTCTCCGCCGACGACCTCGGGCTCACCGACGGCGTGTGCCGTGCGGTTGCGCGCGGCCACGCTGACGGGGTGGTGACCTCGACGTCGCTGCTGGCGGTGGGCCGCGCGTTCGGGTCGGCCGTGCGGGTGCTGCGTGACGCGCCGGGCCTGGACGCCGGTGCGCACCTGGCCATGGTCGGCGAGGATCCGCCGCTGCTCACCCCCCGGGAGATCCCCACGTTGGTGAACAAGCAGGGCCGGTTTCCGCTGTCCTACCGCACGGTGCTTGCCCGTGGCTTTGCGCGCCGGATCGACCCGGAGGATGTGCGGCGCGAGTTCACCGCCCAGTTGCAGCGGATCCGCGCCGCCGGTGTGCACGTCTCGCACCTGGACACCCACCAGCACGTTCACCTGTGGCCCGCGGTGGCCAGGGTGGTGACCGAGCTGGCGCGGCAGGAGCGGATTCCCGCGGTCCGCACCCCGGCCAGTCATCGGCTGCTGCCGGTGGGCTTCGGGGTGAACGCGCTGGCGTCCCGGTTGCGCCGCCGGCTGTCCGCCGCCGGGCTGGCCACCACCGACGGCTACACCGGGCTCGACGAGGCCGGTGCCTTCGACGCGGCGCGATTGGAAACCTCGCTCACCGGTCTGCGGAACGGGAGCGGGTCGGTGGAGATCAACGTTCATCCGGGCGAGGGCGGCGATCCGGATCTGGGGCGGTTCTCCTGGGGATACCGCTGGCCCGATGAACTGGCCATGCTGCTGGCGCCGCGAACCCGGTCGCTGATCGACGCAGGCGGCTTTCGGCTGGGCACCTTCGCCGACCTGACAACCCGCCCGCCCGCCGGATGACGACCGAACCCCGGAACCAGCTCACCATGGGTCGCGGCGCGCGGACACCCCGCCGCCCGGACGCCGCCGGCCGGGCGGCGCTGACGGCGTACGCGGAGCACAGCGCGGCGGTCCGCCTGCATGCCCGGGTGCGCTGGTTCAGCGCGCCGTTCCCGGCGATCGCCGGTGTCCTGCCGACCACCGGGCGCATCCTCGAGATCGGTTGTGGTCACGGTCTTTTCAGCGTCTACGCGGCCCTGGCCGGTGCGGCTCGCGCGGTCCGCGGGGTGGACATCGACCGGGACAAGGTCGCGGTGGCCCAGGCGGTGGCCGCCCGGGTCGCCGGTGACCTCGAATTCGAGATCGCCCCGTCCGGAGCGATCCCCCCCGGGCCCTGGGACGCGATCGTGGTGGTGGACATGTTGTATCTGCTGCCCGCAGCGCAGCAACGCCGGTTGATCACCGAGGCCGCCGGCGAACTCGCCCCCGGCGGTCGCCTGGTGATCAAGGAAATGAGCCGGAGGCCGCGCTGGAAGGCGGCGTGGAACACCGCGCAGGAAACCCTGGCGGTATCGATCCTGGGCATCACCGAGCGAGCGTCGACGCCGGCGGAGCCGCGCCCGGCCGTCGGGCGCCGGCGCTTGACGCCCGCCCGATTCGAGTTCGTCGCGCCGGAGACGATGGCGGGGTGGCTGGCAGAAGCCGGGCTTGCCACCTCGTCCAGCAGGCTGGACCGTGGCCGGATTCACCCGCACCAACTGCTGGTCGGGCGCCGTGCGGGCTGATTCCCGTCTCCTGCCCCGCTCGTAGCACGGGCCCGCTGGACGCGGATGTGATGTGGATCGGCCGGCCGCCCCTCGTGTCGGCGTGCACCCGGCTGCCGGGACCGGCACAGTGACACCCGGGGACGAACGGACACCCGGGGACGAACGACACGACACCCGGGGCCAACGACACGGACGCCCAGCGAGCCGAGAAGAGGATCCGATGCGGACAGGTCGAATCGCTGCCGGATTGGCGGCGACCGCCGTCGCCGGTGCGCTCGCGCTGGTGGGGCTCGCACCGGCGGGGGCCGCCACCGACGCCCCACTGACGAACAATGCAGCAGGCGAAGCCCCCGCTCAGCTCCCGGTATTCCCCGCGGACGCACCCGTCACCACCGCGAACGGCACCAGGACCCTGGTGGTCGACCCGAACGCCGGCCTCGCAGCCACCGGAGCCAAGATCAGCGTGCAGGGCAAGGGATTCGACACCGACAAGGGGCTGTACGTTGCGGTCTGCGCGGACGGTTCCGGAGCTCCCGCCGACCTGACGACCTGCGTCGGCGGCGCGATCCCGGACGGGAATACCACGAACGCCTGGGCGCACATCACTTCCGACGGCCAGGGCACCGGTGGGGTGCGCGCGGCGTGGGGAAACGGCGGATCGTTCTCGGTCACCCTCACCCTGCCCTCGGTGACCGACGGCGACCTGAACTGTGTGACGGGCCGCTGCTCGCTCTACACCGCCAGCGATGACGACACCGTCAGGTCCGAGGACAACACGGTTCCGCTGACCTTCGCGCCGCCGACCAGCTCCAGCAGCTCGCCGACCGAGCCGACCCAGCCCACCGAGCCCACGGCGCCGACCACGGCGACCCCCGAGGTCATCGGGTCCGCGACCGTGGTCGCGGGCCAGAACCAGATCGTCGCCTTCTCCGGCTTCAAGCCGGGTGAGCAGGTCAACCTCACGCTGTTCTCCCGCGAGACCGTGCTGCCCCCGGTCACCGCCAGCCCGGCCGGGGTCGCCCAGACCGAGTTCACCGTACCGGCCGACACCGTGGCCGGCACCCATCGGCTGGAGGCGATCGGCCAGACCTCCCGCACCGTCGGCGTCGCCAGCTTCCAGGTCACCGCCCCGCCGGTCACCTCGGCCAGCCCGACACCCAGCCCCACCCCGTCACCGACCCCGAGCCCCAGCGAGACCAGCAGAGCGCCGGTCAGCAGTTCGGCGCCCGTCTCGCCGACGGTGGTGACCAGCAGCGCGGTGACGCCGTCCGACAGCTCGGACGCGGGCAGCCTGTGGTGGCTGTGGCTGCTCATCGCGATCGTGGTGATCGCCGGAATCGTCACCGG
>DASQFG010000376.1:0-4511 GCA_035633315.1 Nakamurella sp.
TTGCACCGGATCCTGCACCGCCGGGCGGCGGTCTGGCTGACGGCGCACGGGTCCTCCGTCGCCGGACTGCGGCATGCCGCCGCAGCGCAGGACTGGGTGTTGCTCGGCGAGTTGTTCGTCACCACCGCGGCCCCCCGCATCATCTCGGCGGAGCGACGCGCGATCAACGAGACGTTGGCATTGATCCCCGAGTCGGAGTTGGCAGGCACGGCCGCTCTTGCGGCCTGCGCGGCCGCACGGTTGGAGTATGCGGGCCGTCATCGGGACATCGCTCCCGTCCTCGGCCGCGCTCGCCGGATGCTGGCGCAGCAGAAATCACCATCGGCGGCCGAGACCGCGCTCATCGACCTGTGGGGCGCCGCCGTCGGGCGGGCCACCGGAGACATGTCGGTGGTGCTCGACGCATGCGGCTCGACGCTCGCTGTGCTCGACACGATGGAATCGACCTTTCCGGCCGCTGAGGAGTACGGCGCGATCGCAGCCATCAATCGGGGTGTGGCGCAGGTGTGGACCGGTGACCTCGCCGGCGCGCGCGCGGACCTCGGTCCGGCGATCGCCCGATGCCTGCGGGTTGACCTCGACGCGCCCCGGTTGAACGGACTGGGCTACCTGGGCCTTGCCACGGTGCTGCTGGGCCGCCCGGCCGAGGCGTCGGTG
This sequence comes from Nakamurella sp., assembly GCA_035633315.1. GTDB lineage: Bacteria > Actinomycetota > Actinomycetes > Mycobacteriales > Nakamurellaceae > Nakamurella. The sequence goes on from DASQFG010000376.1 coordinate 658, forward strand.
GTCGCCGAAGAAGCGCGCACGCTGGCCGAGCAACGGGGATGGACGTCGCTGACCCAGTCGGCGATCGGCGATCTGACCAGGGCGCTGGTGCTGCTGATCCGAGGCAGGCCGACGGACGCGGAACCGGTGCTGGTGCAGGCCTCCGCCGCCACCAATGAACTCCTGGTGCAGGTGGCGATCCGGATCGTGCACAGCCTGCTGAACGTTTCCCTGGACCGTCCGCACGCCGCGGTCAGGTACGCCCGGTCTGCCCGCGACATGATCGCGGGCAGGACCGTCCCCGACTTCGTCGCGGAATGGCTGGCACTGGCCGAGGCCAAGGCGGCGCTGGCCAGCGGTGATCCGAAGGCGACACTGTCCATGCTGAGCCGGGAGGGCAAGAACGGATCGTCACCCCGCTGGTGGGGGGTGCAGTACGCGGTCTGTTCGGCGCGGGCGTGGCTGGCGCTGTCCGACCTGCCGCGGGCGGAACGGGCTTTGACGACGACCCGCGCCGCCGCCGAGGATCCGACCAATCCCGTTGCCGCTGTTGAAGTGTGGGTCGCCAGAGCAGTTCTGGCCGATCGGTTGCATGACGACACCCGCGCCGTTGATGCGGTCAGCCGCGCCGTGCGCATCGCCGCGCCGGAAGGGATCGTGCGCCCGTTCGTGGTGTTCGATCGGGTCAGGGTGCCGCGACTGCTCGGCCGTTTGTCCGGGCTCGACGCCACCGAATCGGGATTCGTCGCAGAGCTCAGATCAGCCCCAATGGAATCAGGCACAGCGGGATCAGCTACCGCGGGATCAGGCCTTGCGGTGACGCCACAAACCCCTGAGGAGTCGACGCCGTTGGTCGAACCGCTCACCGAGCGCGAACTGGCTGTGCTGCAACTACTTCCGAGCATGCAGAGCAACCTGGAGATCGCCGGGGAGATGTTCGTCTCGGTGAACACCGTCAAGGTGCATCTGAAAACGCTCTACCGCAAGCTCGACGTGCCCAACCGACGCAGCGCCGTGCGCCGCAGCCGGACCTTGGGGTTGCTCCCCTAGCAGCCGCCCGACCGTCAGGCCGGATCGTCATGCGATGCGGGCCGGCACCGAGGTCGGCGGCAGGTATCCCAGCGCGCACGCCCGCTCCACCGCCTCGTGACGCGAGCTGGCACCCAGCTTGCGGTAGGTCGACAGGGCCTGGGTCTTGACGGTGTGCCGGGAGACGAACAGCATCGTGCCCATCTCCGGGAACGACAGGTGGGTGGGCAGGAGCCGCAGGATGCGCAACTCGGCGACCGTGAAGGGGGTGAGCCCGTACGTGGAGTCCGCCGGCAGGTGCGCGAGTGTCTGCTCGGCCTGCTCCAGACCCGAGGACAGCAGCGGAGGCAGGCTGCGGTCGCCGGCCAGCTGACGCGCCTGGCAGGTCAGCCGTCGCGCGGCGGCGGCGTCCCCGAGCATCAGGCTGGTGTTGGCCTGCAGCACGCGGGCATGGATCTGGATCCACGGCGCCAGCCCGGCAACCGCGCCGGTCAGCCGGTGTGCCCGGTCCAGCGAGTGCGCGGCCTCCGCGGACTCGCCGCGCCGTGCCTGCACGAGGGCGACCATGCTGACGGCGTACGCCGAGGTCGGCAGATCCTGCAGCCGGTGCGTGGTCATCAGGGCGTGCGCGCGCATCACCAGGTCTTCCGACTCGCACCACAGACCCCGGTCAAAGGCCAAGGCGCCCAATGCGACCAAGCAATCGACCTGGGCGGCGTGATCGCCAAGAGCGGCCGCCAATTCCTCGGAGTCCCTGACCCGGGACAACGCCAGACCCGGCCGGCCGGACAGCGCCAGCGCGATTCCGGACAGCGCGCCGGCCGCGGGGCGCCAGGTGCTCCCGGCCGGGAGCGCCTCGAAGGCGTCGGTGCACAACTGCAGCGCCTCGGCCATCCCGCCCGTTCCCCGCCACGCGGCGAGCAGCATCAGCGCTCCGCGGTAATCCGGCCGATTCCCGGCACCGAGTTGTGCATCCGCGCCGTCCGGCGACGCGGCCGCCGCGATGGCCCGCGCCAGTGCCTGCCACCTGGCCATCGATTCCAGGTCGCCGGTGACCAGCGACAGCCACGCCGACGCCACCACCAGCTCGGGAGACCGGCCGATCTGCTGATCGGTCAGCCCGGCCAACCAGCGACGGACCCGGTCGGGTCCGCCGTCGGCCACCCCGCGGTGCAGGTGCGCCCAGACCAGTTCGCCGAGCGTGCTCACATCGCCGCCCAGGCCGGCATGTCTGATCGCGGCGTCGACCTCGCCCCGCTCCGCGAACCACCGGCGCGCGCGGCCGTGCAGCACCGTGACCGTGGCCGACTCCCGGCGCTCCAACTCCGCGAGCAGCGCCTGCCGCAACAACGGGTGGTAGCGGTACCGCTGATCCTGGTTGTCCATCGGGATGATCGGCAGGGCGCCCCGGTGCAGGTCGCGCAGCAGCACCCCGGAGCCGACGGTGTCGCACACCGCATCGCACAGCGGCCCGGACAGTTCGGTGAGAATCGACGTGCGGGTGAGGAACCGCAGGGTGGGCTCGTCGATGCCGGACAGCACCTCGGTCTGCAGGTAATCGGTCACCTTTCGATCGCTGCCGGCGAGCGCCGGACGGCCGCGGTCGGAGATCCCGCTTGCGGCCGTGCCGGCGAGCGACAACACCGCCGGCCAGCCTTCGCAGACCTCCACCAGCGCCTGCGCGGCCTTCGGCGACCCGGGGTTCCAGCCGGCCGCGGCCAACCCGGCCAGTGCCTCGTCGGCATCGAAAGCCAGCTCAGGGGCGGTGATCTCGAGGACGCGATGGTCCGCGCGCAGCCTGCTCAGGGACGTCGGGGCGGCACCCCTCGTGGAGATCACCAGCTGCGAGCCCGCTGGAACGCCGATCATCAGGCCGTCGACCAGCCGCCGGGCCGCCGGGTCGGTGATCAGCTGGGCGTCGTCGACCACCAGGACGAACGGCTCCGGCGCGGACACCAACACGTCCTCCACCGATTCACCCTCGCCGGGGTTCGGCAACGAGGCTCCACCCGGCGACCGCCGGCGCAACGAGGCGATCGCCTCGCCGATGTCCCGGTGCAACTGCTCGGCATCGTTGCGCTCTTCGTCGACGGTCAACCACGCGAACGGGCGTGGGTCGGCGGCGGACCACTGGGCCAGCACCGTGGTCTTGCCGTACCCGGCGGGCGCGCGCAGCAGCACGACCGGGAACACCCCGGAGGCTGTCAATTGGCGGACCAATGCCGACCGCCGCACCATCCCGTCCCCGGGGGCCGGCGGTGCGAAGCTCGACGGCGCGGGCCAGGGGTCCAGGGCGGCCACCCGGCAGACCACCCGGTCCGCCTCGCCCTCGGGTGACAGCGCCGCTGTCACTGTCGCGGCGGCCTGCGCCGAAACGACCGGCGGTGAAGTTCGGACCGCCCTGGTCGCCCTGGTCGCGCGGGGGGCACCGAGAACCGGCATGATGCTGTCCTTTCGCCGACGACGTCGACTCGGACGATGCCATCACGCGGCGACCGCCGCCTCACCCGCGGCGGGTAGTCCACTGCGGGTGGGGCGGTGTGCGCGGACGGGGAGCGGAGAGGGCCCCGGAGCCCGCGAGGTGCCGCCCGTCAGATTCCGGTGACGGCCTCCAGTCGCCCGGAGGCGATCGCCGCGGTGAACTCCTGGTAGTCCTTCTCGTTCTGGTCGGCGTACCGCTCGGAGAAATCGGTGATCGCAAGATCGAAGCTGTCGTCCTGGCCCAGGTATTCGGCCAACGCCACCGAGTCCCCGGTGCGGGCGTGCGCGCGGGCCAGTGTCCAGCCGCACAGCGTTCCGTAGAAGCCGAGCACGAATGCCGACATCCCCTCGACGACCGCGGACGC
>DASQFG010000377.1:0-1613 GCA_035633315.1 Nakamurella sp.
ACCGCGTCGCCATCCCGCAACCCCAGCGCCTCCCGAACCGAGCGCGGAATCGTCACTTGACCCTTGGACGTCAATCGAGCTGCGACATCCATGACTCTCCTTACTCTCGTCCATGTGTAAGGATACCGTCGCGCCGGGGCCCCCCGTGCTGGTGCTGATCGGCGAGCGGCCGGGCCTGTCGGTCGCGAACAGCCTGGGCATCTACCTGACCCCACCGACCGCGGCCGGGGCGGCCGGACGCCGACCGCAACTGCATCTCCAACATCCACCCGCCGGACGGCCTTGGCTGCCGGCAGGCCGCTCGGGTGGTCGCAGGGTGGTCGAAGCGGCACGCTCGCTCGGGCAGTCCGGGGGTGAAACTCAGGGACACTTCGCGCACAGCATCGGTCGGTCCGGGCGGCGGCTCGGTGCTCGACTGACCGTGCCTGCTTGGTCGGGTCAGAACCAGCGCTCCAGGACCTGGGCGACGCCGTCCTGGTGATGGTCGGCTCCGACCTCGTTGGCGATGGCGATGAGGTCGGGATGCGCATTGGCCATCGCGACCCCGTGCCCGGCCCAGTGCAGCATCTCCAGGTCGTTCGGCATGTCCCCGAACGCGATGACCTGGGCTGGGTCGATGCCCCAGCGTCCGGCGAGTTCGGCCAGCGCGGAGCCCTTGTTGACCCCGGCGGCCGCCACCTCGATGAGCCCGTCATCGGTGGAATAGGTGATGTGCACGGTGTCCGTGCCGGTTTCGCGCGCGGCGGTGGCCAGCGATCGGGAGTCCCCGGTGCCCCTGACCAGCAGCTTCGCCGCCGGGTCGGCCAGCAGGGTGGTGCGATCCGCACGCTGGAAGTGCCCGAACGCCCAGGGATGCTCGTACTCCTCCTCGGCGATGCAGGCCTGCAGCGTGACACCGAGCCGCTCGACCGCCAGCGCGAACTCATCGGTCCGCTCGGACAGCGCGGCCACGAAGTTCTGCATCGTCAAGGGGGTGAGGGGCGAGGAGACGATGATCTCGCCGGCCGCGATGTCGTAGACGACCGCGCCGTTCATGCACACCGCGGTGCCGGTGAAACCGGCCTCGACGACCGGGCCCAGCCACCAGATGGGCCGCCCGGTCGCGATGACCACCCGTACGCCGGCGTCCTCGGCGCGGCGGAGGGCGTCGATGTTGCGACGGCTGATGTTGTCGCCGCTGTGGTCCAGCAGCGTGCCGTCGAGGTCGGAGACCACCATCGCGGGCACCCCGCCGTCACCGAACGGGCCGACCGGAGCGGCGCGCAAGGCGTCACCGGCGACGGTCAGGGACGAGGGCGAGGAAGGGGTCACTCTGTCCATTGTTCCCTGCCGCGGGCGGGACCCCGGCCACATCACCCCCCGGCCGCGGACCTCGCCCCCGTTTCGGCGCGGATCAACTTCGCCGGCGCGGATGAAGGTCGCGGTTATGGGACTGGAGTGACGCGAGTCAATCAGTTCGTACGCGGGGTGGAAGTTGATCCGCGCCACCAACGGGGCACCCTTCGGGTGGATCACCGGGTGACCGGGTGACCGGGTCAGGCGAGTTCTCTGGCGAGCGCGGCGCCGGCGGCGGTGAGCAGTGGGACCGCACGGTCCACGGCCTCCGGGGACAT
>DASQFG010000378.1:0-1815 GCA_035633315.1 Nakamurella sp.
GCCGGCCCGCGAGGAGGTGGTGTTCGGCCCGGCGCCGCACCTGCTGCCGGTGTTCCGCGCGCTGCGCGATCGCAGTTCCTATCTGCTCGCCGAGGTCGACCGCACCGGCGCCGACGTCGTGATGGTGGACGCCTTCGGTGCCACCGAACAGGGCCTGGAGGTGCACGGCAGCCACGACGTCGTGCACAAGGTGCCGGGCGGTCAGACGTCCCAGCGGCGCATCCAGGCCCGTGCGGAGGACTCGTGGGAGCGCAACGCGGGGGAGATCGCCGGCGCGCTGGACGGCCTGGTTTCCCGCCACCATCCAGCCGTCGTCCTCCTTGCCGGCGATCCTGTCACCGTCGCTGACCTGCTCGCCGCGACGGGTCGCCGGCTGGCTCGGCTGGCGGTTGTCCTCCGATCGGGCGGCCGGGCGGATGGCGCGTCCACCTCCGCAAGGGATCACGAAGTGCGGGCGTCACTGGCCGACCGGCAACGGGCCGTACGCAGGGACCTGCTGGATCGCTTCGGCGCCGCAGAAGGACGGCAGCAGGACGCCCTCCAAGGGTTCGCCGACGTCGTGGACGCCGTCCGTCGCGCGCAGGTCGAGGAATTGTTCCTGCACGACGACCCGTCCTCAACCCGAACGGTCTGGGTCGGCGACGAACCGTTGCACCTGGCCGAGCACCGCGGCGAGGTCGTCGCGATGGGATTCGGCCAGCCGCTGCAGACCAGGGCCGATGCCGCCCTGCTCTGGGCGCTGGTGCACAGCGACGCCGGAATCACCCTGCTGGATCCGGAAGACCCCGATCTGGCAGACGGGGTGGGCGCCCTGCTGCGCTGGTCCGATCGGTCCACGCCGCACGACGGAGTGCCGAGCATGCCGGGCCATGGCGTGCATGCCAGCCCGCACCACCGCTGACCTGGGCAGACAGCGGAATGTGAAGATCACCACAGGGCCATCAGCCCGGACCTGCGGGCCTTTGGCCTCTAACCCGATTCCCTCGCTGCGAGCAAAGGTCGAGGTGAGGCACCGACCGTTGTCGCGCCCGCGAGAGGATCGACCATGGCTACTCATCCAACCAACCAGCCATATGCGACGCCGGCAGTCGGCGCCCGCACCGATGTCATCGTGGTGGGGCTCGACGCCTCCGCCTGGTCGCGGGCCGCCGCCGACTGGGCCGCGGCCGAGGCGGTTCTCCGGCACGCGGGCCTGGTACTGGTGCACGCCTATGCGGTCACCGACCCGGCCGTCTATGCCGGAGCGGTTCCCGCCTTGGGCTACCCCGGATACCTCCCCGATCCCGAGGGCCTGGATAAGGAGCTGCACGACGAGGGCGAGCGGCTGCTCGCCGGCGTGGCGGACAGTCTGCGTCGAGCGCATCCCGCGCTGCGGGTGACGACACTGCTGGTCCGGGACGACGCCGTCAACGCCATCCGGCACGAATCCGAGCACGCCCTGCTGACCGTGGTCGGATCGCACGGCACGGGCCGGGTGGCGAGCGTCTTCCTCGGCTCCGTGGCGCTGTCCGTCTCGGCCCACAACTCGGCTCCGGTCGCGGTCATCCATCCCGACCACCACATCGGCGGAGCGGGGCCGGTGGTGGTCGGCGTCGACAACTCGCCGAACAGCGAGCCCGCCGTGGCCTTCGCCTTCGACGCGGCGTCCGTGCACGGGGCCGAACTGGTCGCGGTGCACACCTTCACCGACACGGTGGCCGACGGCGGCTCCCAGGAGGAGCACGCCATGCTGTCCGAGCAGCTGGCAGGCTGGCGCGAGAAATACCCGGAAGTGACGGTCCGGCACGTCGTCGTTCATGGCCGGCCGGCGCCGAT
>DASQFG010000379.1:0-11014 GCA_035633315.1 Nakamurella sp.
GTCAGTTCCGGTCGAAAAGTGAGGGGTAAGTCCCTTGGGGTGGTGTGAATTCGGGCATCGACTGTTGCCCGTCACTGAGAATGCAGATGATGGCGTCACTGTGAATGCCGATGGGAATCGGGCTGTTTCGGGTCCGTGGAACTGGTCATGATGTGTCGATCCGTATCTCGCCCTGCGTCAGGCCGATTTGCTCTGAACCAGTGGACTCAACTCACCCTGACACGCAGGGTGGTCGTGATGGTGACGGTGTGATCGGCACGGTGATGGCTGACTGTGGACGTGCGTATGCCCCGTGAGCCCGGTGATGTCAGGGGCTGCGCCGTGGGCAGAGGAGTCGGCCGCGGGTGTACATCCCGATCAGCGCCCACGGCGGGTCGTCGAACCCGCTTCGACGTCTGTCGTGGAATGCGGTCGCGGCCAGCACGGTCAGGGTGTGACGCAGTGGATTGCCGGCGTAGCGGATGGTGCTGAACACCTCGACGGCAATCGTGATGAGCTGCTGGTTGGCTTGGGTGCCCAACCAGTGCAGGTGCTCGGGTGGGACGCGGCGCAGCCAGCGGCGGACGGTCGATTCAGGCCGGTCGATCCGTGCGGCGATACGACGGAACCCGAGACCATTCGCTTTGTGTATCAACGCGTTTCCGATGACCTCGGTGGTATCGGCGCGGCGCACTTGCAGCTCTGCGGGTAACAACACCTGAGTCTTCGTGCACACAGTGCAGCGGGCGCGGGCGGGCCGCACCGTCGCGGTGCTCGATCCTGGACCGCGGACGGACCGGATGCGCGCATGTCCCCATCGGCCCAGGACCCCGCCGCACTCCGGGCATGCCATCGCGCCCGAAGCCAGACGCCGCTGGGCCTCTGCGGTGGACAGGATCACGATCACAGCAGCGGACTCCGCTCATGGTTGTTCAGCCTTGCTCAACCCGACGCTGCCACACCAGGGGTCATTTCGTGTTGGGCGGAACGGCTTCCGCCGCTGCCGTCACCGCCGCTGCCGACGACCGGGTGCGCCGTCACCGATGCGAGCAACGAACGCGGTCCCTGCCCGGACATCTCGGCGTACACGTTCCTCGGCACGTTGGCGGTGCAGATTAACCGAACCAATCAGAGAACACGTCGGCAAACCCACTCACGATTCGCCACCCCGTGGTCGTCATCCCCGTAGACGGTCAACACGCTGAGTACGAAATTCTCTGCAGGGACAACCCCGACCTGGGGTCTTGCCCCACGTGCCGGGAACGCGGGACCTACCGCTATAGGGGCGTCGAGCAGATCTGCAACTGCCAGGAACAGCGGCAGCTACACACCCAGTACCTGGCGGGTGGTATCGGTCTGCTCTATCAACGGCTGGATTGGGATCACTTCACCGGTGACCCGGAGGTGCTGAAGACCCTTCAGTCCTACGTCCGTAGGCATGAAGACTATGTCGATCAGGGTCTGGGTCTGCTATTCACCGGCGAACGAGGCATCGGCAAGACGATGCTGGCCACGCTGGTGCTCGGTTCGACCATCTCCCGGTCTCTCGTCCACATCTGGCAGCCAGGGTTGCCCGGCGTCGCCGCATACTCACGCAAACCGGTGCCGGTGATGTAGGCGACGTAGGCGTTGGCCCGCTCGGTCCGAACCCAGCCTCGCCACATCCGAGCGATCATGACCGTCTCCTCGACGACGCCGGGTCTCCTGCCCACAACGATGGGGTCCGGCTCGGTAATGGGCCTCGGGTGTCCGGCATCCCAAGGATTGGCGCACATATTGCCGGATATTGATCGGGTCGTGAAGGTTCGACATCAAGTCATCACTGCGTATCCCTGATTACTCGCCTTGATCATCATCATCCCATTCCCGACCACTCTCGCGGTGTGGCCGTCCCGGACCGCGAGGTCACCCGGCAGGCTGTTCCTCCCCGGTACAATTGATCTTGCTTCACGAGATGCCGTCGCCAAGCTCCGACTGGACGGCACGCCAACCCCACGCTCGTGGGTGGCTCGGATGACGAAGCGGCCTTGCACCAACCCGGTGCGGGCAAGAGCGCCTCCCTCAGTGGAGGCCCGAATGAGGGACGGGCAATGACCGACACCACCAAGCCGAACGGCGACCGCGACCGTCCCTGCGACCGCGAGGCCGCCAAGAACCTGCGCGGACCCGGCATGGGCAGGCCCACCCGAAGGCAAAGCGTCGTCGGGAAGCACGTCACCGCCGCTCGACATGGCATTGCTGCGAGAGCTGGCCGCCAAGTTGGGGTTTTGGCCCGCCACCACCAACCCCAACGACATCGAGCGGCACCGTGAGCACACCACGAATGCCGACTTCTGGCTGGCCCGCAGCCACCGGTTCGATCACCTGAAGAAGTCCCGATGAGTGAGCCCGCGCAGTACTACGTCTTGCCCGACGATCCGGTGGCTGCCCTGAACATCTTGCGTGAGGCAGCTGGCCTGGACCCGTGGCCTGAGGAGGAGGAGACATGACGATGAAGACTCGCGAAGAGTTGGCAGCGATGACTGATGATGAGGTTCTTGCTCACTATCGCGCCAAGCACGGCAATCCCTACATGCCGCTGAGCATGGCCAAGGAAGCGCGGCGGCAGGACTTCAAGTGGTGGCACGACACCGCCCGGTGGGAGAAGCGGGCGCGGGAGGGGAAACTCCCCGCCCCCGAGCACTGCCGTTACGGTGACGGCACCTGCCTGACCCACCGGAGGACGTGGATAGTGGGGAGGGCGAGATGAGGAAGCCCGACCGTCAAGCCGAAATCTGGATTGAACGCCATCGCCTTGAAGGTCACCAACCTTACGCCGCCCCCACACCCGAAAACCCCGACCGGTGGGAATGCAAGTGCGATCCAGACGCGGCGTGGGTCGCTGTCTGTCGCACTCTGACGCCGCGTGCGCTAAGCGAGCCGAGAAAACCGAATCGCACAATGTCATCGAGCCACCCTGGATCCGGTTTATCCGCCGTCCGCTTTAGCGTTGATGACCTGCTTGGCGATCGTCGACAGGCGGGGCTCATTGCGTCCCGGTACGTCGATATTGATAACCCGCCGGCCCTGGTCCCCCGCGATGCGTAACAACCCCTGGAACCTCGGCTGGATCCCAGCCGCGTCCAGTGTTGTCATCCAGTTCACCCATGGATCGCGCCAGAGGAAACCGCTGGCAAGACGAGAGTCGATGCCGCTCCGTTGGGTTGCGAGCCAGCCCACCTGCTGGTCGAGGACGTAGGCAGCCAGTCCGCGCGGGTTCGCGCCATTGGTCTGAAACCGCAAGGTCACTTCGACGGGACCGAGCGGCAGAGCGTTCACCGTGTCCTCGAAGGAGGAAGTTCCGGCGACAGTGCGTGTCCGGCTTCCCTGCACGTCAACCACCCGGTAGTCGCCCCGTGCGCTCGGCTGCGGCGGCTTGGGCACGAGCCAATCCCACATTGCCATATCTCGACCTTACTGGAGCCGCGGTGCCCATCGGGCGCTTCGGCCGCGGACTACAAGCCCGGACTCCGGGGGTTAGAGCGGCGACTTCTGCAGCAGGAGGATGGCGACGCACATCAACAACATCAGAAGCGCAGGCAGAAACTTCGTCAGTGGGTCCTTGGCCTTCGCGTGCATAGCCAGTGCCCCGACCATCAACACGGCAACGATCAGTGCCGGCGGCCAAATGATCGCCGGAACCCAGATGCCTGCGATCAACAGCACTGCCGACCCGACCTTCAGGGCACCGACGACGTAGAAGGACCACTCGGGAAGTCCGTAGGTCGCGAATTCTTCTTTGAGCGACTGCGCCGAACCGCCCCGGTAAGCGGTCGATGCCCGCGCCCGCACCAGCCAGACGTTGAGTAGCCCCAGTGCAACGATGATCTGGAGAGTGATGGAAACTGCCGAAGATGACATTTGGTGCCTTCGCTGCCGTATCGCTTTCACAGGATCGATCGTCAATTGGAATTACTACACCATGAACATGCTCTACCAGGCGTGCAAAGTTCTGTCGATTCTGTTGTTTCTGTATTACGGCTTGGCCGTGCTCTTCGCCAACGCCATGGTGGCGGAATTTGCCCGCTTCGGGCTGGTCCGGTTCCGGAAGCTCACCGGAATGCTCGAGTTGCTCGGATCGCTGGGTCTCATCCTCGGCTACTTCCTGCCGCAGTTCACCGTCGCCGCTGCGGGTGGCCTGACACTGATGATGGGCGTGGGAGTCGTTGTCCGCCTTCGCTGCGGAGATTCCTTGGCGGATGCTCTGCCCGCCTTCGCCATGCTCCTGATCAATCTGTACATCGTCGTCTACGCGCTCGGTGGAGCTCGATAAGGTCCGTCAGCACACGCTGGAGGCTTGCGGCGAGTTCAGGAGACGCCTGAAAGCCCGCCATGTCTTCGAAGTTGCGCCGTTGTCCGATGGTCAGGTCCTAGGTCCTCTCAACTGCTCTGCTGTAGATAGATTTTCAACGCCGGCATTCGCTCTGCCCGTCTTCACTGCTGGATTCCCTGGACGACCTCATCGCGATCACGTTTGGCTCGCGCCTGCGGTCCTGGCGGGATGCGGTAGGCCACGGTGGGACGGCCGCCGACCAAGCTGTTCAACATTCCGTAATGAATCGTCGGACAATCCGGCGTCGCTGTGGCTCCGAATGATGTGCGAACGCCCGGGTTCGCGCTTGTCCCTCAGCCACGCTCCTCAGGCGTACAGGTTCCACCACCCCGACCAGTCCTTTACACCTCCTGTGAAGCGGCGACGCGCTTCACCCGAACACCGCATCCGGCGGCGGCAGGGGCCGCTGGATGGAAGGGAGACAGAGATGGTTCCGAGTAGGTGGCTTATCGCTGCGGAATTGGGCGGCCCAGCGTGAGCTGGGCCACCGCGCGCGCCTACCTGAGAAGCGGCGTGGTGAAAAGGCGACGATGGTTGCTGCGACGCAATTCGCCGCACGGTGAGGAGCGAGACACCACCATGAACTCCCGCCGAGTCTTGTCGTTGATCGACGCGACGTTCCTCGCCGTCGAGACAACGGCGACGCCGATGCACGTGGCGTCGCTGCAGATCTTCCAGATACCCAATGGGGCGCCCGATAGCTTCGTACGCGACGTCGTCACCGCATTTCGCAGTCCGGGACCACTCACACCCCCATTTGGGCTCAAGCTGGCGGGCGGCCCGCTCGCTCGGATAACACCGGCACTGGTACCCGCCGACGACGTGGACCTGGAATATCACATACGGCATACCGCGCTGCCCGCACCGGGTGGCGAACGTGAACTCGGAGAACTGATCTCACACCTACACAGCGTGAAGCTTGACCGGTCCCGACCGCTGTGGACCTGCCATGTGGTAGACGGTCTGGAAAGAAACCGCTTCGCGGTCTACTGCAAGATTCACCACGCCCTGACTGACGGCGTGGGCGGGATGCAAAAGGTGGTGCAGGCTCTCGCCAAAGACCCGGCGGGCACCTCGTGCGCACCCTGGCATTACCAGACCCCGCAGCGCGACAAGCGCACCGCCAGCTCGCGACAATTCCGATTGCAGTCCATCCTCCGCACCGGCGTTTCCCTCCTCCGCGGTATCGCAGGCCTTTCGCGGCTCAAGGGTTCGGAGCCGGTGCGGCTGCCGTTCGAGGGGTCGGCGGCGCCGGCGCTCAACGGCCGCGTGACCGCCGCCCGCCGAGTCGCCACCCAACAGCTGGATCTCAAGCGTATTCAGGAGGTCTGTGAGCGCACCGGCACGTCGGTCAACGATGTCTTCCTGGCGATCTGCGCCAGCGCGCTTCGACGCCATCTGGTCGACTCCGGCCTGCTTCCCCGCAAGCCACTGTTCGCTGGCGTACCGATGAACCTGCGTGAGCCGGGTGAGACGGGGGCGAACGCATTCGGGTTCGTCTGGGCCAGCCTGGCCACCGACGTGACCGAACCGGCAGCTCGGCTAGAGGCCATTCATGAGTCCATGCAGGCGGCGAAGAACCATTTGCGCGCCATGAAGCCGGCGGCTCGCAAGGTCTTCACGCTGTCGATGATGGCTCCCGCCGTCGCGGTCATCGCCACCGGCGTCGCAGACCGGGTCAGGCCTCCGATGAACGTCACCATCTCCAACGTTCCCGGCCCCGACGAGGCGATGTACCTCAATGGCGCACGGCTTGAAGCCTTCTACCCGGTCTCGGCCACTTTCCAGGGTCTGGCCCTGAACATCACCTGCGTCACCTACGACGGCCAGTTCAACATCGGCTTCACCGGCAGCCGGGACAGCCTTCCGCATCTGCAGCGGCTTGCCGTCTACGCCAGTGACGCGCTCGACGAGCTTGAGGCCACCACGGTGAACCCGACGCGGTCAGGCTCGCGCGCGCCAGCCGGCACCCGCTAGGCAGCTGCCCTAATGCCCACCCAGCCGAAACTTGAGGCGCTGCACGCGGCGACCGGCCCAGATCTACGCCGGCTGCTCCTCGTGGATGAAGTGCTGTGCAACCCCCGGCTGCACAAGGCCTACCGAATCGAGAACGGTATCCTGGTGCGGCTCATCGAAGAGGCCGTCGACGTCGCGCCTGGGGCACATCAGCGGTCGATGCCTACGAGGGCGATGTCGCAAGCCTAGATCCCCGCACCACGGCGCAGGCGGGATAGGTGCGCGATGGCCGGAATGCCCCTGTTCGCTAAGCAGTTTGGATAATTTGAGCAGGTTCGGGGCCCGCCCCGGGCCGGATTCCGGGAGGCCTCCTGATCACACTTTGTTCCGCCGACAACGCGCCCGACCCTGCTGTACTGCACAACTCGGGCGGCTTCACCTGGTTCTACGTCGATCTCATCGACGATCAGGGCCGGGCCGCCACTCTGATCTGGTCCTGGGGACTGCCATTCCTGCCGGGCTACGCCCAGGCGGCCCGCGCCGGCCGCCCTGAGCTCCCCATCAGCCGTCCCAGCGTCAACCTCGTCGTCTACGAGGAGGGCCGCGAGCGCTTCTACCTGCTCTCCGAGTTGCCTCCCGAGCAATGCGTCTGGGGCGAAGACGGCCGGTCCTGGCGCCTCGGCGACTGCACCTTCACCTGGACCGACGAGCCGGGCGCCGCGGGGGCAGCTCCGACCCGCACGCTGCAGGCCACCCTCGACCTCGCCCTGCCCACCGGCGGCCGGGTCGCCGGACAGTTGTGGCTCTCCGGTCCGCTGCGCCGCGACTCATCCGCCGGGGCGGGCCCCGGCGGCAATAACGGCGCGCCCGCCGATCCGGCGTGCACGCACCTGTGGACACCGATGATCGCGGCCGGACGGGGCGGTCTCGAGCTGAGCACCCCCACCGGCGTGCTGCGGATCGAGGGCCGGGCCTATCACGACCGCAACAGCGCCACCCAGCCACTGCACGACCTGGGTTTCGAAAACTGGTTGTGGGGTCGCGTCGCCCTGCCGGGCCGCGACCTGATCTTCTACCGGCTCATCCCGTCGAACCCCGGGGAAGCCCCCCGCGACCTCGTCGTCGAGATCGCCGCCGACGGCTCCTGCCGCGCACGGGAGGACGGCGGGCTGCGGGTGGGCCGCCTGCGCCGCAGCCCCTGGGGCCTGCGCTGGCCGAGCAGCGTCACCTTCCGCGACCTTGACGGCCGCCCCGTGCACGTCGAGGTCAGCGCCCTGCTCGACAAAGGTCCGTTCTACCAGCGTTACCTGCTGCGGGGCCGCTGCGGCGAGGACGCGGGGTACGGAATCGGCGAGAACCTGGTGCCGGACCGGGTGGACACCGACCTGCTGCGCCCCCTGGTGCGGATGCGGGTGCACTGGGCCGCTGGCCCCAACTCGATGTGGCTGCCGCTGTTCTCGGGGGACAGTGAGGGCCGGTGGGGCAGGCTGCTCGGCCGGTCCGGGGAAGTGCACCAGTGAGCCTGGACGGACCCGCTGCGGCGGAGGTCCTCGGGGGCGCCCTGGCCCACCCCAACCTGTCGTCGGGGGCCCTGCTGGACGGCTCCGCCCCGCCTTGGGCCCAGGCCCTGTCCGCCTTGCTGGCTCTGCCTGCCCTGCTGGCGCTGGGTTTGGTGGCGTTCAACGCACTGTTCTGGACCCGTGGCCGCGCCCTGCCCGCGGCCGGCCTCGCGGCGCCCGGCGGCCTCAGCGTACTGATTCCGGCCCGCGACGAGGTGGCTAACATCGAGCGTTGCGTGCGGGCGGCTGATGCCGCCCGCGGTCCGATCACCGAGATCATCGTCTACGACGACGGCTCCACCGACGGCACCAGCGACGCGCTCGCCCGCCTGCAGGCCGAACTGCCGCGACTGCGGGTGGTGCGCGGCGACGGCCTGCCCGCCGGCTGGGTCGGCAAGCCGCACGCCCTGCACTGCCTCAGCGCCCTGGCCGGCGGCGAGTTGCTGCTGAGCATCGACGCGGACGTCACCCTGCGCGAGGACGGCGTGCTGCGCATGCTCTCGCTGCTCGGCTCAGCCGACCAGGTACCCGGCGGCCTCGGCGCCGCGCTGGTCACGGCCGTGCCCCGCCAGCGCACCGGCAGCTTCATCGAACGAATGATGATGCCGCTGCTGCATCTCTCCTACGTCGCCTGGCTGCCCATGCCGCTGATCCACCGAACCCGCGACCCCCGGGTGCTGGCTGCCAACGGCCAGCTCCTGCTGGTCCGCCGCTCGGCGCTCGAGGCCATAGGCGGCTGGACCCGGGTGCGCACGGCACTGGTGGACGACATGGCCATGTGCCGCGCGGTCAAGGACAGCGGCGGGCGCGTCGTCTTCGCCGACGGCGACCAGATGGCCGACTGCCGCATGTACTCCGACGCCGCCTCACTCTGGCGCGGCTTCGCTAAGAACTTCTACGAGGGCATCGGCGGGCACCCGCTGGCGGTGATCGTAGTGATGGGGCTGCACCTGCAGTTCTTCGTCGCGCCCTACCTCGCCCTGCCCCTCGCCGCGCTGCTCGGGGCCGGGGGCGTGGCCGCAGCCGCCGCCGTCGGGGTGGGCGCCAACCTGAGCCTGCGCCTGATCATGGCGCTGCGCCACGGCCACAGCCTGGCCAGCGTGCTGCTGCACCCCCTCGCCGTGCTGCTCATGATGGGCGTGCTGCTCGACAGCTTCCGGTGGAGCCGCCGCGGCGACATCCGCTGGCGGGGGCGCTCCTACGCCGCTCGCGCCCAGCGGGAGGCGGCGTGACCGCCGCGCCCGCGGACATCCCCGACGCCGAGGCTGACCGGCAGGCCCTGGCCCGGGCCGGGGACTCGCGGCGCCCGGCCTTCGCCCGCCTGGCCCGCACCTACGCGCGGCGCCGGGTGTCCCGCGCGCTGGACGGCCTATGGGTGGACGGCCTGGACGAGACCCGCGCCACGCTGGCCGACCGGCCCCTGATCTTCGCGGCCAACCACGTCGCCTGGTGGGACCCGCTGCTGCTCCTGCTGCTCGATGAGGCGCTCGGCGGCCTGGGCTGGGCGGTCATGGACGCCGAGAACCTGGGCAAGCTGCCCTTCCTCGGCTGGGTCGGCGCCCTGCCCCTCGACCGCAGCAGCCCCGACCGCAGCCGGCAGGGCCTCGAATCCTCGGCCGCCCTGCTCGACCGCCCCGGCCGCGGCCTGTGGATCTTTCCCCAGGGGCGCCAGCGTCCCGCCCACCTGCGGCCGCTGGACCTCAAACCCGGCCTTCGGATCATGCATGCCCGCAACCCGGTGGACCTCGTCGCGGTGAGCCTCAACTACGTCTTCTTGGAGATGGACCGTCCGGCGGCGATCGTCCGGTTCTCGGCGCCGATGTCCGGCGCGGCCGTCGGTGAGCAGACCCTGCTGCCCGCGGTCGAGAGCGCGCTGCTGGACGGCCTGGCGGCCATCGACGACGCCGCCATGGCGGCGACCGATGGGGGCCGGGCCCGCAGCCACCCCCACGACCCGTTACCCGGCTTCGCCCCGCTGGTGCGGCCGGCGGGGCGGGTCGCCCAGGATGGCCTCGGCGGGCGGATGTTGCGGGCCTTCGGCCGCCGAGCGCCATCTGGCCATGTCGCGGTAGCGATCCCGCGTGGCATCGCCATGATCCCGCGAGCGACCGGTCGCTACACAAAGCCCGACATTCCTTGAAAGTGGTATTCCCTCAAGGTAGTATCGAGGTGTGATCGACCTTGCCGCGATACGCCGGGCATCCGGTCTGACGCAGACCGAGCTGGCGCACTCCCTCGGCATCGGGCAGGCACAGATCAGCAAGATCGAGCGCCAAGGCGACATGCTGATCAGCACCCTGGCGTCATACCTCACGGCACTCGGCGTCCACGCCCAGATCGTCGTCGAGGTGGGCGATCAGACGGTGAAGTACGACCTCATAGTGGGGAGGAGGAAACGACGAGCACCCCGACTGAGATCAGCCAGAGGAACCACCACCGTGCTGTCCGGTTCTTCTGGGGCCTGCTGATCGGGGCCACCCTGGTCAGCCTCATCGGCAACATCGCGCATGCCACGCTGCCCTACCTCCCACGCATCGTCATCCAGATCGGTGCCGCTGCCGTGCCTCCCATCGCTCTGCTTGCCGCCGTGCACGGCATCGCCCTGGCAGTCCGCGCCGGAGCGTCCGGCAGGGTGTACCGCTGGGCGGTCAGCGCTACGGCGGCCATCGGCGTGGGCGCATTCGCCGTGAGCTTCCTGGCACTCCGCGATCTGATGCACGTCATCGGATACGGCACCACTACTGCATGGATCTTTCCTGCAATCGTCGATACCGCGGTGGCCGTCAGCACGCTGATGTTGGTTGCACTCGGCGAGAAACCAGCGCGCCGTACCCGCACGGTGACCGCGTCCGCCAATACAGTCACTGCAACGGCGCAGCGGTTGTCACGACGTACGCCGCAGCGTGCAAGAGTCGACGTCACACCAATTGCGCCAACTACAGGAGCACAGGCGGTACACGCCGAGCGGGTGCAGACTTCTGCACAGGTACGACGCAACCCGGCACAGATACCGCAGGGCTCAGCGCACATCGGGGCAACACCGGTCGATGCAGGCATTGCACAGGCCAATGCAGACCTTGCCTCCGACCTGATTGCATCCGGTGTGACGACACAGCCCATCGAGACGGTGGTCGCGGTGCTGGCCGCA
>DASQFG010000380.1:0-3318 GCA_035633315.1 Nakamurella sp.
GTCACCGTCCAGCCACCAATCCGGTTCCGGTCGGGCCAGCCCGCAGCCGCAGTGCCAGGCCGGTCCGTCGGTGTGCATCATGCTGCCGCACCGCGGGCAGGTCGCCGTATCCCCGAGCCAGCCGGCGCCGGCCGCCACCCAACACACCCGGGGGGCCCGGCTGGCCGCCCAGACGACCATCGGGTCGTCGGCGTTGCCGACCACCAGGGTCCGCGGGAGCCCAGTCAGCGCTCCGGCGACGGCGGCCGCGACGGCGCGGACCTCGGTGCCCCGGTCCAGCTGGTCCCGGGTCAGGTTCAGCAGCACCACCACCGCCGGCTGCACCGCCCGGGCCACCGCGGCCAAATGCCATTCGTCGACCTCGAGGACCGCGTACTCGGCGTCGCCGGCCGCGGCCAACGCCGCGACCGCCCCGTCGGCCATGTTCGACCCGGTGGCGTTGTGCGCCACCGGACCTGACGTGCGCAACGCCGCCGCCAGCAGATGACTGGTCGTTGTCTTGCCGTTCGTGCCCGACACCAGCACCACCCGGCGGCCCGCCGCAAGTCCGGACAACGCCGCCGGATCCAGCAACAGGGTGACCCGGCCGCCGATGATCGAGCCGGCACCCACCCCCAGCCGGCGCGACACCCGGCTCGCGACCAGCCCGGCCCGCACTGCCGTACGCGCCCACGCTCGACCCGCCCGACTCACCATCGCCGCACACAGCCCGATCGTCCTCATCGACGGTCGTCACCTGCGCCGGTTGCACGAGCCCTCACCGCGGGTCGGCCCCGACAGCGGGTCGTCCCACCGAGGTCAGCGACGGTCTCACAATGCCGAGCCGCGACCATCGGGCGGCTTGAGGCCATCGGCGTTCCAGCGATCGACGTCCACGGCAGTGGTGAAGCCGCGGCCGCTCGGCCGTTCCACCCGGACCGTCGGCATCGCCGAACGAGCTGGTGCGGGTGAGGATTCCGCGCTCGGCGGGCGGCGACCTGCCAATTGAACTCGTCAGCCAGCATTCGGCCAAGGTCTCGGGAGCCACACGGGCAGTAGACGAGCCCGGCGAGCGGTCGGAATGCGAGGGAGTAGACGGTCAATCGGAGGTACTCCTTGGGCTGACCAAACTACATTTCGGTGACGAACAGTCAGAATCCTCTCACGAAAGAATGAAACGGACGGCGAAGGTCCACCCGACCGGGAGGAAATACAGGGTTCTGTCCGCAACCCAACGTTGCCACCAGCGCCGACCTGGGCGAAGTTACCGGTGACCGTCGTCAAACAGTTGGCATCGCTGGGATCGGGTACCTGGCCGACGGTTTCGGTGTTGTCCTCGCACCGATCAACTCGATCGCCATCGTTGATCGGCGGACGCCAAGGTCGGACCGTGCCGGGTGCGGCGGGATCGAATGTTGCTGTGATCGTGCCGCGCGGCCGTCGAACGGTTCGCCGGGCACCGAGCCGGGCCGATCCGGGACGGGTCGGTCTCGCTGGACCGTCAGAACCCGGGGGGCGGCCCAGCGGCGGGTTCCGCGGCCGAACCCCCGGGCAACGGGCGCGCCGCGGACGGTGGCGACGCTCACGGTGACATGATCCGGTTTTGTCCGTTATCGTCGCCAAGCGTTGGGATCGTCAACGTGGTGTTCGGAACGTCAGAGGCGGAGCCGGGTGGCGTCTGCGATGCCACTCGTGGTGCGGCGGCGTCGCACCACCGATCCGCCGGCTAACGGCGTCCTCGCGATGAGCTACCGCCCCCACCCGGTCCCGGCAGGGCCTGACAGTGGGGTCGGTCGGGCGCCGGTGGTGCTTGATGTTCGGTCGGATGAATCACAAACCGGGACGAGGTGCATCAGCGTGCTGTCCAATGCTCGTCACTGCCGGCGGCGGAGTGGAGCGCTCGCTGTCGTTGCTGCGCTGCTCGTTGCGGTGGCCGGATGCGGGACCGGCGGGTTGCCGCCGCCGACGCCGACCGCCGCCGGTCAGGTCGGTACCGCCCAACCACCAGCCTCCAACGGTGCGCCCCCGACCACCTCGCCCGCGGTGCCCGTCGCGCCGGTGGCGGCGGTGAGTGCATCACCCGGTTTCGGCGCCACCGGGATCGCACCGTCGCGGCCGGTCACCGTCACCGTGGCCCGGGGCGTGATCGACACCCTGACGATGACCGGCCCGGACGGCGTTCCGGTGGCCGGGACGATCGCACCGGATCGCACGACGTGGACGTTGGGGCAGCACCTGGCGTTCGGCGCGGCGTACACGGTCACCGGGACCGCCACCGGCACCGACGGCCGGCAGGTGCCGATCACCGGAACCTTCAGCACCGCCGGCACCGACACCGCCGTCCGGAACACCGTGTACCCCGGCGACGACGCCGTCGTCGGGGTCGCCGCCCCGGTGATCGTCTACTTCGGGGCCGAACCGGTCGACAAGGCCGCCGTCGCCGAACATGTCACGCTGACCTCCACCCCGGCCGTGGAAGGGGCGTGGGCCTGGATCAAGCACGACGACGGCCGGTGGGGGCTGGACTACCGCACCAAAGAGTATTGGCCCGCTGGCACCCAGATCCACCTCTCGGCCAAGCTGTACGGCGTCCAGCTGGCGCCCGGCGCGTACGGCGCCGCGGACATCACCAGCGACTTCACCATCGGCCGCAACCAGGTCGTGCTCGCCGACGCGAACTCCCACACCCTGGTGGTCCAGCAGGACGGCGTCACCGTCGCCACCTACGACGCCTCCTACGGCAGCGGCGACGACATCGGCGACCCGAACCGGGTCACCCGCTCCGGCACCCACATCGTGATGGGCAAGGAAGAGAACACCCTGATGAGCAACCCCGCCTACGGGTACAGCAACGTCCCGCAGAAGTGGGCGGTGCGGATCAGCGACAACGGC
The DNA here is from genome assembly GCA_035633315.1 of Nakamurella sp. GTDB lineage: Bacteria > Actinomycetota > Actinomycetes > Mycobacteriales > Nakamurellaceae > Nakamurella. Next base: position 2,872 of record DASQFG010000380.1, read on the forward strand.
GAGTTCATCCACCAAAACCAGGACACCGTCGCCGACCAGGGCGTGGTCAACGTCAGCCACGGCTGCATCAACCTCTCCGCCGAGAGCGCCCAAGCGTATTTCGAGTCGGCGATCTACGGCGACCCCGTGCAGGTCACCGGGACCAGCGTGCAACTGTCCGCCGCCGACGGCGACATCTACGACTGGGCCCTGAGTTGGGAGGAATGGAAGGCCATCGCGGTCACCTGACGGCTCACCCGGCGGTGGACGTGCCGCGCCGGCCCGGGACCGTCTCGGTCGGGGACCGCGCTCACCCCACCGGGGGATCACCCCGGCTGCCCGGTGCGTGGCGCCAGGACCTCGGCGATCGCCTGCTCCGCCCGCCGGTCTGCGGTGATCAGCCGGTGCTGCTCCGCGGGCGGCACCGATCCCGGTCTGGTCAACGACCGTCGGACCGCCGCCGCCAAC
>DASQFG010000381.1:0-2445 GCA_035633315.1 Nakamurella sp.
GTGGCTCCTCTACCTGCGTCATCGGGGCTGTCGGCGTCATCGGTGCCGGCGGCCGGGAGGCCACTCGGGCCGGTGTGATCGGTGGTCATGCCCGGACCGCCCCGGGAAGGGCTGCCCAGCGCAGGATGTCGGGGATCAGGCCGGCGAGTTCGGCGCCCCGCCAGGTCGGTGATCCGCGTCCGCGCCCGAATCTGTCGACCAGGGCGGTGGTGCAGCCGGCGGCGTGCGGCACCGCGAGATCGGGATCCCAACGGCTGCCGACGACCAGCAGGCGCTCGGGCGCGGACGTGGTGCCACCCGCGGCCAGGACGTGGTCCACCACCTGTTCCCTCCCCTCGCTGCCACCGGCATCGGCGAGGAATTCGTCGACGGCGGAGGCGATTCCGATGGCATCCACGACTTCCGCGACGGTCGCGAGGTCGTGGGCGACGACCGCGACGTAGGAGTCTGACGGAATCCCGGCGATCAATTCGGTCAACCCGGGGGCGGCGTCGATGGCCCACGCCGAATTGGCGAGATCAACCCGGGACGCGCGGCGCGCGGCAACGATCTGGCGCGGAGTCAGACCCGCTGCCCTGCAGAGGATCTCGACGGCCTGATCGCCGTCTTCGGCCTTGCCCAGTGCCTCGTTCACGGCGGGGTCGGTCGGCAAGAGGTCTGGCCGTCCCTCGAGAAAGCCGCGCATTCCGCCGATCAGCGCACGAGTGGCGTCGGCGGCCGGTTGCGCCAGTTGCTCGCTCGCGTGCCGAGCGAACGACTGCACGGCCAGATCGCTGACGTGAACGACCCCGTCAGCAGCGAGCAGCACCGACACTCTCGGTGCCATCGGGCGCGGGCCCGCCGGGGAATGGTCGGACGTGGATCCATCTGGCGGTGGTGGTAGCACGTCGGCGAGCCTATCCGCGCAGCATGGTGCGCAGGATGGGCCGTCGGTTGCTCCACCTCCCGGGTGATGCGCGGCCGGTTGCTTGCTGACGACCGGCCACGGTCACGACTGCGCACGGTCGAACGCCTGGCGAGAACCGAGTGACGTTCAGCACCGAGAGCCGCGTCGTCATCGCCATGCCCCGATCTGTCGGTACCGTCGGCGGCTGGGCGGACCACCGCACCTGATCACCGCGCACCCGGCGACAGCTGAAACGAGGACGTGATGCACGCACGGCCGGACCGGACCACCCAGGTCCGCCGCGGCGTCGCGGCCATGGCGGCCGTCGGCGCGGTCACCGCGGCGCTGGCGTCTTTCCTCCCGTGGGTCGGTACCGTCACCGAGGACGGCGGTACGACGAGCCTCACCGGGTGGGGATCGATCTCGGGCACGAGTTCCATCGCCGGCACCAACCTGAACGACGTGATGGACGGCTGGACGTACCGCCCCGGCCTGATCGGGTTGATCTTCGGGACGATCGGCGTGATCGCCGCAATCTCGTTGGCGGCGACCGCCGGCAGGCACACCCGGCCCCACCTGATCACCGCGGCGGTGCTGACCCTGTGCGGCCTGGCGTGCCTGGGCTGGGGCGTACTGCGCGGTATCGCCCCCGGCGATGCGGGAGTGTTCGATGCCGGCGAGACCTACCCGGAGATCGGTCCGTGGGTCACCGCCGTGGGCGGAGCGGTGATGATCGCCGCGGCTGTCGTGGTGTTCGCCGGCCGGATCGATCCGCCGCTGCCCACGGCGCGCCGGGGTATCCAACCGCGCTGATCACGATGGGCCGTAGGCACGGCCAACCGCTCCTTTACAACCGGACATGCCCGTCGACCAGCAACGCCGCCGCCTCATCCAGCACCCGCTCGTCGCCCGCATAGACACCTTGCGGGCGCGGCCAGTGCACGACCAGGTCGGTGAACCCCAACTCCTGCGCGCGCCCGGCGGCATCGGTGAACGTGTCCAGGCTGCTCAGCGAGAACACCGGCGCGGAATCGACACTCAGATAACGGCCGAACTCCTCGGGCGCTCGGCCCGCAGCTGCGGCGATCTCGGAGAAGCGCCGGGCCAGACCCGCGACGCCCTCCCACCACTCGTCCACCGTGGCCTCCGGTCCGTGCACACCGGTGGTGGCCCATCCGTCGGCTCTGGCCGCGACCGCCATCGCCCGCGGACCGTTCGCCGCCACCACCAGCGGCAGCCGGCCGCGGCTGCCCGGCGGGATCATCCGAGCCCGCACCGCGTGGAAATACCTGCCGTGCCAGGTGGTGTCGGGTTGGGTGAGGAGCAGATCGACGAGCGTGACGAACTCGTCGAGCCGCTCCACCCGCCGACGAGGAGGCAGCACCTCGGAGCCGAGAACCTCTGCGTCCCAACCGACGCCGCCGGCGCCGATGCCCGCGATGATCCGGCCGCCGGAGATGTCGTCCAGCGTCATCAGGTCCTTGGCCAGGGTGACCGGATGCCGGAAGTTGGGCGAGGTCACCCAGGTGCCCAGTCGCAGCGTGGTGGTCGCGGTCGCC
>DASQFG010000382.1:0-1768 GCA_035633315.1 Nakamurella sp.
GGCAGGAATTCGATGTGGGTGAAGCCGAGATCGTGCAGGTACTCGGGCAGCGCGTCGGCCGCTTCGCGGTACGTCAACGGTCGCCACCCGCCGTCGGCGTCCTGGGTGGACCGCCACGAGCCCAGGTGGCACTCGTAGATCGACACCGGGGAATGCATCAAGTCGGTCGTCTCCCGGTGGGCGAACCACTGTTCGTCCTGCCATTCGTAGCTGCTCTGGGTGACGATGCTCGCGGTGGCCGGCGGCACCTCGGCGGCGAAGGCGAACGGATCCGCCCGCAGCGTCACTTGGCCCTGCTGAGTGACGACCTCGTACTTGTAGTGCGCGCCGGGGCCAATGCCGGGCAGGAAGATCTCCCAGACGCCGGAACTGCCAAGGACTCTCATCGGGTGGATCCGGCCGTCCCAGCCGTTGAAGCCCCCGACGACCCTGACTGCCCGGGCGCCGGGCGCCCACACCGCGAACGACGTGCCGGGGGTGGCCTGATGCACCCGGAAGTGCGCTCCGAGATGGTGCCACAGACTCTCGTGCCGGCCCTCACCCATCAGATAAAGGTCGAGCTCGCCCAGCGTGGGCCAATACCTGTACGGATCGTCCAGGACGACCACCACCCCGCCGGGGTAGGTCGTCTCCAGACGGTAGTCCGGGATGCCCGGACCGTCCACCACCCCCGCGAACACCCCGGCCGGGTGCACGCGGCTCATCTCGACCCGCTGCCCACCCGCCAGAATCACCATCCCGGTCGCGTCCGGGCGCCACCCGCGGATCACCACGCGCTCGCGTCCATCGCCATCCCGTTCCGGGTGAGCACCCAGGACGTGGTGCGGATCGTGATGCTGCCCCGTGACCAGTCGCTGCAGGTCCGCGCCGTCCCCCGCAAGGTTGAAATGAACCGCTGAGTTCATGCTGGTTCCCTCCGCGCAACGGTGGGCGAATCTCCAGACCTCAGTCTGCCGGTATGGTCCCGGTCACCGCGCGCCGGTGTCCCGGCCCGACCGTTTCAGCGGTCGTGTCCGAATGGTTGCGTGGCGGACCTTTCGATCATGACCGAGCGGAAACGGCACGCCTACCAGTGGGCTCGCCTCTGACCGCCGAGGCGGCCGGCTGGCGTGGTGCGAGACGCGGTCGGTGGTCGGGGTTTCTCGAAGTTTTCCGTATCACCGACGGTCCTCGGGGAACCGTATAGGTAGTCACCGACACCGATCTGCGAGCGAATCACTCCGGTGTATGCCGCGCCGGGAAGCCCCGCCAGATCGGTACAGGTGCAGCGGTCGCCGGCCACCGAAACCCCGTTTGGCCGCACATCGGCGTATGCCGCGCCGACCCGCAGCGCTGGGACGACGCCGACCCGATCAGGGTCGGCGCCCGGCCCAACCCGGTCGACGACGCGGGATCGGCGAAGGCGAGCCGTAACCGGGTCACGGTTGCCCGTACTCATCCGGGTCATCAGCGGTGGACAGTGCCAGGCGGATCGTTCCGCGGTGTCGCTACCGATGTCCGCTGCCACCGGCACCGGGGCACAGCCCGACGGCACCGGGCCGCGGGAGTGGACTTGCCCCGCCCTGTCTTGCCGCGCGCCGTTCTGCGGGATGCGGTGGCCTTGGCCTCCCGCGCCGGGGTGAAATGAATGTGCGGGGGAGACGGTGCGGACGATCTGCTGTCCAGCCCGGTCAGCAACGGTGCGCGCCAGGGCCGTCGACCTAGCGCAGCGGCTAGTGAGAACCCGTGACATGACATGAAATGCCCGCAGGCCCACCAAAGTGTCCGG
>DASQFG010000383.1:0-3921 GCA_035633315.1 Nakamurella sp.
CGTAGTCCAACGACCGGGGATACACCTGGCCGACGCTGGTCAGCAGCCTGGACGACCCGGAGATCTCCTGTGCAACAGCGGTTTCCAGGTGTGCCACGGCCTCGGCCGAGCCCAGCAGGTCGAGCATGTCCTGGGAGGTGCCGACCGGCCCCTTGATGCCCCGCAATGGATACCGCTCCAGCAGGTCCGAGATCCGTAGATAAGCCTGCAGCACCTCGTCGGCCGCGGAGGCGAACCGCTTTCCCAGCGTGGTGGCCTGCGCCGGGACGTTGTGCGAGCGGCCGGCCATCACCAGGTCGGCGAATTCGGCGGCCCGGCGGCCCAGCGCGGCCAGCACCGCCACCGCGCGGTCGCGGACCAGCCGGAGTGAGTCGGAGATCTGCACCTGCTCGATGTTCTCGGTCAGGTCCCGGCTCGTCATTCCCTTGTGAATCTGCTCGTACCCGGCCAGCGCGTTGAACTCCTCGATGCGCGCCTTGACGTCGTGGCGGGTCACCCGCTCGCGCGCGGCAATCGAACCCAGGTTCACGTCGTCGATGACCGCCTCATACGCGGCGAACGCCCCCTCCGGCACCTCGAGTCCCAGGTCGCGCTGCGCGCGCAGGACAGCCAGCCATAGCCGGCGCTCGGCGATGATCTTGTTCTCGGCGGACCAGATAGCGACCATTTCGGGCGAGGCGTAGCGCTGCGCGAGCACGTTCGGAGTAGAGGGTGTCGTCACCGGACCAGTGTCCCAGCCGGACCCGCCTGTTCCCGCTTCGCGCGGACCGCTGTCCTTGCGGTTGCCCGGTGGCGGGCGTGCGGTCACGATCGCGGGATGACCGCGCACCGCTGCCTGCCGACCGTTGCAGTCGCCCCGACCGTCGGGACGCAGCAGCGGGTTCGGCATCGGGCCACCGCGGCCAGCGTCCTGCCGTGATCGAATCGCTGGTCGCGGGGCTGCTCGCCGGGTTCGGCATCGCCATACCCGTGGGCGCCGTCGCGACGTACCTGGTGACGTTGACCGCGCGGACCTCGCCCCGGGTGGGCGCGGCCGCGGCCCTCGGGGTGGCCAGTGCGGACGGGTTGTACGCGCTGCTTGCCGTGGTGGGTGGTGCGGCGCTGACCGGAGTCATCGCGGCCATCGCCGCTCCGTTGCGCTGGATCTCTGCGGCCGCGCTGGTGATCGTCGCCATCGGGATCGCGGTTTCGGCCATCCGCGATCACCGGGCCGGCGACGACAAGACCGGCGACGACAAGACCGTGCCCAACGACTCTTCGATGACACCGACGCGCGCCTACGGCACGTTGCTGGGGATCACCCTGCTCAATCCGGCCACGGTGATCTACTTCAGCGCGCTGGTGGTCGGCAACAAGGCCGCCGGCGCGTCGACTGCCGGCCAGGGCGTGGTGTTCGTGCTGGGGGCGTTCGTCGCCTCGGCGTCCTGGCAGTTGCTGCTGGTGGCCGGCGGCATGGTGCTGGGCCGCACGCTGACCGGCAGGCGGGGGCGGCTGATCACCGGGTTCGTGTCCAGCGCGGTGATCCTGGGGTTGACCGTCGCGCTGCTGCTCGCGGGCTGATCGGCGAGAACGTTCGGCGGCGGGCCGCGTCCGGCCTGTCGCGAGTGCGCCGGAGACCAATCTCATGCTTTCCGCCTTCCGAATCGCCGCTCGGACCGCGAGGATGCATGCATGAGCCTGGAGAACGGTTGGCGCCCCGACACTCCCGTCGGCGATTCGGTGCTGCGCCGATTCCTTTTCAACCAGGCCGACCTCGGTGACCTGCTCGCGGATGCCGCCGGAGGCCGGCACGCCCGGACCCCCGCGGTGGCCCTGGCCGACGTCGGAGTGCCCGTCCCCTATCTGAACCAGGCCGTGTTGCTGAAGCCGGTGCTGGCTGCCGACAGCCCCGTGCTGGCGAGCATCGACGAGTTCTTCGCCCCCGGAAGCCACCCGGCGACGATTCTGTCGGCGTGGCCGACGCCGGATCTCACCTCCCGCGGCTGGGTGCTCGCCGGGCATCCGATGTTCGTGCTCCGCGCGGCGGTCCCGCACATGTTCCGATCGAACACGGGCGTCGCGGTCCGGCATGCGCACACGCTCGAGGATCTCGCCACCGCCGAGACCGTCGCGGTACGCGGCTACCCGCTACCCGAGGCCGCCGGCCTGCCGCCCAACGCGCTGTTCGGGGCGGCCCTGCTGGGCGGCCCGCTGCGTATCCGGGTCGCGGCGGTGGAGGGCACACCGGCGGCCATCGGATCCAGTCACGTCGCGTACGGCGTGGTGAACCTCTGCCTGGCCGCCACGCTGCCAACGGCCCGGCGGCGCGGTGCGTGGGAATCGTTGGTGTGGGCCAGGATCGACGACGGACCGGGGCTGCCCGCGGCGGCGTTCAGCAGCGACGACAGCCGGCCGGGCTTCCTGCGGATGGGGTTCCTGCCGGTCACGCGGTTCACCCTGTGGCTGCGGCCCTGAGTGGTGGTGCTGTCTGAGACCGCCGAGCGTCCACGAGGGAGGAGGTCGGCGAGTCAGTGGATGAACCCGTCGATTCCGTGGCGGCAGCCCAGGGTGCACTGCTGCTACCTACCGGGAGTTTCCTAGATGAGTTGATCATGAGGGTGTTCTTGCAGGTCAGGGGTGGCACGGGGGCTCACACACGGCTCAACTGCGTCCCTGCACCGGAGGGCATGCGCAGGCCCGTGCCGGACGCTTCCCACCAGGCGCTATACGAACCGCTATACTTCAGACATGGCCGCCACAGCTACAGCCGCCAAGAAGGCAACCACACCCAAGCGCACGTACCCGCCAAGAACGGCGGCGGCCGATCCCGCGACCACGACGGCCGCGACAACCAAGTCCACGGCAGCTGCCAAGTCCGGCAGATCGAGGGCGAAGACAGCCCCCGCCAAGACCGGAACGACCGAGCCGCCCCCCTCCCAGGCCAGGAAGGCGCCCCCCGGAGCAACGTCTGCAATGCAGATCAACTTCCGCGCCGACGAAGAAACCCGACAGGCACTGGACATCCTGACCCAGGACGGCACTCCGGTCTCCGAGGCAATCCGCTCCGCAATTCGTCTCGCCGTCTGGAGGATGAAGGAAGACCAGATGGTGCGGGATGCCGAGGCCGCCATGGCGGACCCCGCCGATGTCGCCGAGATGCTCCAGCTCCGAGCAGATCTGGACTCCATCAGTGCGCGGTGATGTGTACCAGATCCACCTGGCCGGCAAGTAGAGTGTCCGGCAGGGACACCGATTCGCAATCGTGGTCCAGAGCAGCCGCCTCAGTCTGTCGACGACGGTGATCGTCCCGACCTCGACCGCAGCAAGACCTGGGCTCCACCGCCCCGAGATCCACTGGGACGGAACTACCGCCTACGCGCTGGCCGAGCAGGTGACAGCCGTGCCCACCGACAATCTCGGGCGGATGGTGGGGCATCTACTCCGATCTGACATGGACCGGATCGACGAGGCTCTCCGGATGGTTCTCGCGCTCGGACCCGCCCATACCTGACGCTGTCAAACGGGTTAGAACGTCGGACCGGCCGCTGGTCATCGCCGCTCCTGACGAGGCGGCCGTCAGTGTGACTGAGCATCCGTTCATGTGATCCGAACCTTCAGATGCGTCGCGGTCGCTCAGTGCAATCGACCCCACGCTCCGTCAGCCGAACGCGGCCAGCACCGCCTGGGCGACGGCCAGCAGCTGATCGGCGGTGAGCGGGGCACCCTCCGGCAGCCCGGTCCCCGATTGGTCTTTGCCGACGGCCACTTCCACGCCGTCGGCATAGGCGTACGCGGTCTGCGCGCCACCGGTGCCGGTGGACAGATACCGCCCGGGACCTTGCGACACGCAGCGGATGCCGGCTTCGGTGGCATCGAGGTTCGACGATCCGCTCGCGCAGGCTCCGGGCTTGGCGGTGACCACGGTGACCACCAGCGAGCCGC
>DASQFG010000384.1:0-2191 GCA_035633315.1 Nakamurella sp.
CCCCGCCGGGGGGCGGCCGGCACGAAGGGCAGCGACCAGCCCAGTTCTGGCAACAACCGGTCGGCCTTGCGGGTGTTGCACCGAACGCAGCACGCCACGCAGTTCTCCCAGGAGTGGTCGCCACCGCGACTCTTGGGCACCACATGGTCCACCGTGTCGCCCCGCCCGGAGCAGTAGGCGCAGCGGCGGAGGTCGCGCCGCAGGATCCCGGCACGGGTGACCGCCGGCGGTGCCTGGTACGGCACCCGCACGTATCGCCGCAACCGCACCACCGCAGGGACCGCCAACACCAGCGAGGGCGACCGCACCGCGCTCGATCGCTCGGCAACACACTCGGCCTTGCCGGCGACCACCAGGATCAACGCCCGGCGCCCGGTGACCACGGCGAGCGGCTCGTGGCCGGCGTTGAGCAACAACACCCGGACCAGGGTGACCACGCCCCCGTGCCCGGCCTCCGAATCCCGCCTCGCGGAATGCGAACGCGCCGGACGAACCGGCGTCGGCCCATGGCCGCCGGGCGCTACGTTGTCCACCAACCACCTCCGGGGCGATCCACGGAGCCTGGATATCCAAGCGGGATGTGCAGGGTTGGGGCCGCTCACTCGGGTGGGAAACCGCGAATCGGTCAACCCGGACGTGCGTGGGCCTTGCCTGAAGACTAACTCCGCCGGTGGCGCGCCCGGCGCCGCCCGCGCCCGGCCGGTGCCCCGGTAGACGCCAGGGCTACGGCGAGGCTCCCGCACAACCCGCTGGGCCCGCCCGGCCGGATTCCCGTGGCCTGATTCACAGGGAGCGTCTCACCTGGCCGGATGCGTCCGACCGGTCATCCCACCCCGCGACTTCTCGCTACCGTGGCGTCGGTCGCGCTCTTCGCCGGGGTTCCACGGGCACCGACACCGACACCGCCAGGCGGTGCGGAGAGATCGGTCCGCTCGTGACGATCGGCCCCACCGGCCGCCGCCCGATCACCCCCTGATCCGCCCGTTGACCCCGCACGGAAAGCTCGAGGAATGACAATCCTGGATGTCACCGCGCCCGCGTGCGCGTCCGACGCCGGTTCGGTCTGCCAATGGTTGTGGGACCACACCGGCCTTGACTTCTTTGCCCTGCACGCGGACGCCGCGCTCACCAGCGTGGTGCACATCCTGCTGATCCTGCTGATCTCGTGGTTGGCGCGTGCGCTGATCTATCGCGCCATCAACCACCTGACCCGGATGACCGCCGAGGGCGAGACCCCGGCCCTCTTGCGACCACTGCGGGCACCCGCCCGCCGGGCACTGAACCGCGCGGTGTCCGCCGAGCGCCGGCGGCAACGCGCCCTGGCGATGGGCTCCCTGTTGAAGTCGGTGACCTCGTTCCTGATCTTCGGCATCGCGGTGGTGCTCATCCTCTCCGAGTTCGGCATCAACGTCGCGCCGTTGCTCGCGTCGGCCGGGATCGCCGGGGTCGCACTGGCTTTCGGCGCGCAGAACATGATCAAGGACTTCTTGGCCGGCATCTTCATGACGCTGGAGGACCAGTACGGCGTCGGCGACGTCGTGGACCTGGGATCCGCGACGGGCACGGTCACCACGGTCGGACTGCGCACGACCACCCTGCGGGCCGGCGACGGCACCATCTGGCACGTGCGCAACGGGGAGGTCCTTCGCGTCGGGAACTCGAGCCAGGGTGAGGCGGTGGTGACGATCGACCTGCCGCTGCCGTACAAGGCGGATACCGCGCGCGCCGGGGACATCGCGCTGCAGCAGGCGCAACTCGTTGCCGGGTCCGCCGATTTCGCCGATGTGATCATCGAGGCCCCCACGCTGCTCGGCATCGTGGACATCGCTCCCGGGGTGGTCACCATCCGGCTCACCGCAACGGTCCGGGCCGGTGACCAGGACGGCTACGCGCGCACCGTCCGGGCGGCGATCAAGACCGCGTTCGACGCCGCGATGACCGCCGATCCGGCGACCGACTTCCGGCCGCCGGCGCCGGCGGTCGGCGAACCCACGTGACTGTCGCGGATCAACCGCCATGCGTCGCCGTTACGGCGGCGGCTGCCCCAGGAGCCCGCTGCGCTCGAAGCGTGATCAATACTTCTGGCCCTTTGACGTCGCGCAGCGACACAGGATGGCCAGAAACGTTGACCAACCGGTTTGTGGCAACCCGGCGCCGGGCCCGTGCCGATGGCACACGCGTGCGCGGCGAA
>DASQFG010000385.1:0-22586 GCA_035633315.1 Nakamurella sp.
AGCGGGCGTCGGCAGCCATCCGGTCGAACGCCGACAGCTCGCCATAGGCCAGCACACCCAGCAGGTCGATGACAGCCTGCTCCGGGGGGTGCTTCCGGGTGCGTGCCGCCCGCTGCGCGTCCGTCATGACCACTCCGTCCAGGATTCCGCCTGTGCGCGACGGTGAACCCTGGTGTCGAGTCCGCCGCACCGCCGACATCACCATCGAGCCTAGAGGGCGACTTCGCCTCCCGGCGCCCGAACCCGGTACAGGGCTCGCGGGGTGTGATCGAACGCTGTGTGATCGAACGCTGTGATCGGACGCTGTGTGATCGAACGCTGTGATCGGACGCTGTGATGGGACGCTGTGTGATCGAACAGATGCGGGTTAGCAGGTAGAATGGCCTTGACAAGCGGCGCAACTACAGCGCCGCTGCACTGTGCGCGCGTCGCCCACCGCTCGGTCCGAACGATCGAACCTACGGTGCGGCCGTACGGCTCGGGTTCGGCTTGCATGCCCTGTGAGATGCCAAGGACCGCCCTTCGCCTGCAGCGTGAACGCGCGCGGACGCGAGGAAGGCCGAACCCACCGAACATGACTACCCCACCAACGAGCACACCAACGAGCACAGCATCGAGCACAGCACTCAGCATTCCGGACCCCGACGGAGTGATCGCCGATGCCGCCATCGATCCGGCCGACGCGGCCATCTCCCACCCGCTGATCGGTGACGCCAAGGTCGAGGAACAAGCCCCCACCTTCGTCGAACTCGGCGTCGACCCGCGCATCGTCCGGGCGCTGAACGAATCCGGCATCGAGCGGACCTTCGCCATTCAGGCACTGACCCTGCCGATCGCGCTGGGCGGCGGCGACCTCATCGGCCAGGCCCGCACCGGCATGGGCAAGACACTCGGCTTCGGCGTCCCGCTGCTGCAGCGGCTCGCGCAGGACGACAGCCTCACGCTGACCGCCAACGGGAAGCTGCCCGCCGGCCGCGCCCCCCGCGCGCTGGTGATGGTGCCGACCCGCGAGCTGTGCGTGCAGGTCACCCGTGACCTGCACCAGGCCGCGAAGTACATGGGACTGGCCGTGACCTCCGTCTACGGCGGTCGCGCCTACGAACCGCAGATCACCGCCCTGCACAACGGGGTCGACCTGGTGGTCGGTACCCCCGGCCGGTTGCTGGACCTGGCCAACGGTGGCCATCTGGTGCTCGGCGCCGTCAAGGTGCTGGTGCTGGACGAGGCCGACGAGATGCTCGACCTCGGGTTCCTGCCGGACATGGAGCGGGTGCTCGGCATGGTGCCGGACGTCAAGCAGACCATGCTGTTCTCCGCGACCATGCCCGGACCGATTCTCACCCTGGCGCGCACGTTCATGGCCCAGCCGACGCACATCCGCGCCGAGCTGGCCGCCGAGGGCCAGACGCACACCCTGACCAAGCAGTACGCCTACCGCGCGCACGCGCTGGACAAGGTGGAGATGCTGGCTCGGGTGCTACAGGCGCGCAACCGCGGGCTGACCATGGTGTTCACCCGCACCAAGCGCACCGCCGCGAAGTTGGCCGACGACCTGATCGAGCGGGGCTTCGCCGCCGCCGCCGTGCACGGTGACCTCGGTCAGGGCGCTCGCGAGCAGGCGCTGCGGGCGTTCCGCTCCGGCAAGGTCGACGTGCTGGTCGCGACCGATGTCGCGGCGCGCGGCATCGACGTCGACGACGTCACGCACGTCATCAACTACCAGTGTCCGGAAGAGGACAAGACCTACATCCACCGCATCGGGCGCACCGGGCGGGCCGGCAAGACCGGCGTCGCGGTCGCGTTCATCGACTGGGACGACGTCCCGCGCTGGAAGTTGATCAACGATTCGCTCGGCCTTGATATGGCCGACCCGCTGGAGACCTATTCCACCTCCAAGCACCTGTACGACGACCTGGACATCCCCGACGGCGTCACCGGCCGGTTGCCCCGCGCCCAGCGCACCCGGGCCGGGCTGGACGCCGAGGTGGTCGAGGATCTCGGCGAGACCGGCGGGCACCGCAGCCGGCCGGCCGCCGGTACCCGCGGCCGCGGCACGGGGTCGGGGCGCACCCGCACCCGCACCCGTGCCAGCAGCGGTTCCGGCGAGGCGCCCCCTGCCGCTCCGCAGGCCGAGGCGTCGGCGGACGCCGACGCTGCTCCCACCCGTCGTCGCCGGCCCCGTCGGCGGACCCGTGGCGGTTCGCCCGCCGACGCGCAGAGTGCGGCCGGCTGACCCGGCTTGCCCAGCTGCGTTGCGTAGGCTCGCGCGGTGACCGTGACCATGAGCCCCGCCCGCCGACGGCGGTTGGACAGGCTCGTGGCCGCGGTCATCGCAGTTGTAGTTGTCGGCGTCGGTGTCGCGATCTACCTGAACAGCGACGTCCGCGCGACCACCTCGGTGCTCGGCCCGACCACACCGGCCCCGGACGTTCCGGACACCGTGCCGAGCACGCTGACTCAACGGTGGAGCCTGGCCACGAACCCCGATCTGGGATCGGTGGTCTCGCCGTACGGCGTGGTGATCACCGCCGACGACCACGCGGTGACCGGCCACGACGCCGTCACCGGCGAGGTCCGCTGGTCCTACGGCAGGGAGAACCTGCCGCTGTGCGCGGTCGGATCCGGTGACGTGGACGCCCCCGGGGTGACCAGGCGCGGCATGGTCCGCGGCGTGATGGTTGTCTCGGAGAAGGACGGGTACTGCTCGCAGGTCATGTTGCTCGACCCCGACACCGGGGCCCGGCACTACTACCGGACCAGCCCCAATCAGGTCGGCGGATCACTGGCGTTCGGCGGGCCCTACGCGGCCTGGATGGGCCCCACCCTGGTCGAACTGTGGCGGGACGACCTGGTGCGGACCATCCAGTACGGGGACGAACCCAACCCGCCCAAACCGAACGCCAAGCACACCGGCTGCACGTTCACCGACATCGCGCTGGCCAAGGATCAGTTCGCCACCGTCGAGCACTGCCCGGATCAGGGCGGCAACGCGCGGTTGGTGATCAACTGGGCAACTCCCGACTCCGCGCCGAACAAGCCCGACGGCCAGGACGTCTTCCAACACGACCCACGAGCGGATATCGACACCGGCTCACCCGCGGCCCGCATCGTGGGCATCACCGCCGACCGGGTGGCCGTGCTGGTGTCCTCGCCCGAACCCGCCATCGTGATGTACGACACCTCAGGCGCGGAGGAGTCACGCACCCTGGTGGAGATCCCGGCGGAGCAGATCGTTGCCGCGGACCAGTTGGCTGCCGACGGCGGCACCGTTCCGACGCCGTCGGTGATCGACGGCGACGCACGGTATTCGCTGGTCGGTGACCACCTGATCGCGGTGACGAGCCAACAGATCACCACCGACGCGCCCGCGACGTCGTCGACCACGGCGCTGGAAAGCCGCGAGCCGCCGACCATTTCGGTGTTCGCCACCTCCACTCCGACATCGGAATCGGGATCGGGATCGGGATCGGGATCGGGATCGGAATCGGAGCTGCCCGCCCAGGTCCGGGTTGATGACCTGGAGTTCGCATGGAGCAAGGACGGTGCGTTGGGCCTGCCCGCGCTGATCGGCGACCAGCTGCTGATGCCCGTCGACGGTGGGCTGGCGGTATTCGTCACAACGAACGGCAATCCCGGCATCGTGCCCACCACCATCCCGGTCGATCGCGACGGGTACACCGGCAGGGTCGACGCGACAGCGGTCGGGAGCATGATCATCGAGACCCGCGGCGGCCAGGTTGTCGGGTTGTCGTGACGGATCAGCCCGCGCACCAGGCACCACCCATTGAGCCCGGCGATCTGCCGGCGCCTCAGCCGGCGGACCAGCTGAGCCCGACCGCCGCGGCCCGGACCACGCTGCCCGGCACGCACGGGCCGCTGGCCGCGCTCATCGCCACCGCCGACCGCGCGGCGGGCACCGTCCTGTTGCTGCCCGGGTACACCGGCTCCAAGGAGGACTTCGCGCCCATCCTGGATCCGCTGGCCGCCGGTGGACTGACCGCGGTGACCGTGGACCTCCCCGGCCAGCACGAATCCGAAGGTCCGGACGAGGAGGCCGCGTACACCCCGGCGCGGTTGGGCGAGGAGGGCGCCGCGCTGGTCGAGAGATTGCGGGCCGACGGCCCTGTGGTGCTGCTGGGCCATTCGTTCGGTGGCCTGGTGGCCCGCGGCGCGGTGCTGGCCGGCGCTCAGATTGCCGGGTTGGTCCTGCTGTGTTCCGGTCCGTCGGCGTTCCGCTTCGGCGAGCGGTACGACGCGCTGATCGCCGGCGAGCCGCTGATGCGCGAGCACGGCCACGAGGTGGCCTACGACCTGGCGGCCGCCGAGGGTCAGGCCGCCCGAAAATCGCCGACACCGGAAATGGCGGAGTTCCTGCGCCTTCGATTCGTGTCGTCCCGAGCGGCCGGCCTGCTCGGCATGGGCGCGGCGCTGCGGACCGAACCGGACAGGGTGGGCGAGCTGGCTGCATCGTTGCGCGGATCCGGCACCCCGGTGGCGGTGATCGCGGGCGAGAACGACGACGCCTGGCCGGTGCCCGACCAGCGGGACATGGCCGCCCGGCTCGGCACCGAACTGGTGATCATTCCCCACGCTGCGCACTCCCCCGCCGTGGAGAACCCTGGCGCGCTCCTGGCGGTGCTGCTGCCGTTGTTGCACGGCTGGCTCAGCGCCACCACACCCACCCGATGACGGCCACGCAGCCCACGATGACCGCCAGGTCGGCGGCCGCGCGCGGACCTGGCGGCCAGCGGTGGCGCAACCGCACCACCAGCTCCCCGATCGCTCCAACTATCAGCTGAGCCAGCACCCGCGACCAGCCCGGTCCGTCCGCCTCACCCAGACTCGCCCGTTCCAGCACGGTGGGCGCGACTGCGGCCATGACCAACAGCACCACACCGATGACCAAGGTCCCCGCGCTGAACAATCCGGCGACGGCGTCCAGGATCCGGACTCCTCGCCCCGGTGTGCTCACACCGGCGAGCCGGCCGGGCCGACCGGGCCGGTGACCCCGCTGGTCCGGGAGATCAGTTCGGCAAAAGTTTCCGGCGCGGTGGTCTCCTGGCCAAGTCGCAGTTTCTTGTTGTGCCCGTGGTAGTCCGACGATCCCGTGATGAGCAGACCCACCTCGGCGGCGATGGAACGCAGCTCCGCGCGTTCGGTCTCGTCATGATCGGGATGATCGACCTCCAACCCACCGAGGCCGTGCGCGGCCAGGTCCCGGATCCGATCGAAGGTCAGCGCACGGAACTCGCCGCGACCCCGCGGATGGGCGATGACGCTCACCCCGCCGGCCGCGCCGATCATCTCGATGGCCGTGTACAGGTTGGTGTCCGCCTTCGGCACGTAGTACGGCCCGCGGCCGGCCAGGTACGACTCGAACGCCTCGTCGACGCTGGACACCACCCCCGCGGCGACCAACGCCCGACCGATGTGCGGCCGCCCGACGGGGGCGCCGTCGGCGAACTCCATCACCTGCTCGGCCGAGATCGGCACCCCGGCGGCGACCATCTTCGCCACGATCGCCATGCCGCGGTGCAGCCGCTCCTCGCGCAGCCTGGCCTGTTCCGTCACGATCGCGGGGTGCAGCGGGTCGAACAGGTAGCCCAGCAGGTGCACGCTCACCGTCCTGGGGCCGACCGGCAGCACGGTGGAGAACTCGGCGCCCCGGATCAGCGTGAGAACGCAGGGCCGAGCCTGCAGCGCCGGCTCCCAGCCGGCGGTGTTGTCGTGATCGGTGATCGCCAGCACGTCCACGCCCGCCAGTTCCGCGGCCGCCATCAGCTCGGCGGGCGAGTCCGTGCCGTCCGAGGCGGTCGAGTGGGCGTGCAGGTCGATGATCACCGCGACCATCCTGCCCGGCGGCGCTTTCCGCCCGCACCCGGGGGCACATTCGTGGGCCGATCCCGCGCGCTCGCGGGTAGCCTGACCTGTGCAGACGCGCACCGGTGCGCGCCCTTCGGGTGAAGGAGGCTGATCATGGCTGTGCTGCCGTCCCTGCCGTCGTTGCCATCGTTCGTGCCGAGCGTGCACCGAAGGCCCGCGCAGCTGACGCTGCCGATCGTGCCGCGCGATGTCATCGTCGATTGCGCCGCCTATATCGACGGCGTCCGGGTACCCGGTTGCCATGACCCGCTCCAAGCCATCGACATGGTCCGCGGGCAACACCGCGGGTTCGTCTGGATCGGCCTGCACGAACCGGACACCGACGAGATGGCGGAGGTGGCGAAGCTTTTCGGGCTGCACGAGCTGGCCGTCGAGGACGCCGTGCATGCCTACCAGCGCCCCAAGCTCGACCGCTACTCCAGTTCCCTGTTCCTGGTGCTCAAGACGGTCTGTTACGTCGACCACCAGACCGGGACGGACGCCGTCCAGATCGTGGAGAACGGCGAGATCATGCTGTTCCTCGGCAAGGACTTCATCGTGTCCGTGCGGCACGGCTCGCACTCCCAGCTCACCGGCGTGCGCGCCCGGCTGGAGGCGGACCCGGAACAACTGGCCATCGGCCCGGCCGCGGTGATGCATGCGATCGCCGACCGGATCGTCGACGAGTACGTCACCGTCATCGAGCAGGTCGAGGACGATGTCGACGAGATGGAGAACGCGGTCTTCACCACGTCCAAGCCGGTCGACATCGAGCAGATCTACCTGCTGAAACGAGAGATCCTCGGCCTCCGGCGGTCCGTCGCCCCGCTGGCGGCGCCGCTACGGGCGCTGTCCGGTACTCCGCATCCGCTGGTGCCCGCCGAGATCCGCGAGTACTTCACCGACGTCGAGGACCACCTGGCGGTGGTGGCCGAACGGGTGAGCACGTTCGACGAGATGCTGACCACCCTGGTCAGCGCCTCACTGGCCGAGGTGACGACGCGGCAGAACGAGGACATGCGCAAGATCTCGGCGTGGGCCGCCATCGCACTGGTGCCGACCGCACTCGCCGGCATCTACGGGATGAACTTCGAGAACATGCCCGAACTCGCCTGGACCTACGGGTACCCGCTGGCCATCGGTCTCATCGTGACGGTGTGCGTGCTGCTGTACATGTTGCTGCGCCGACGCGGCTGGCTCTGAGCAGCCCGGATCCACAGGTTCGCAAGGCACGCCCGTTACCGAACTGCAACTCGACGAAACGTGAGATAGGGCGCGACTCCGGTGCGTCTGCACTATTCGTTCACCAAACGGTGCGATCATTCCCGGCGGAACGGGCGCGATCGCGTCCGGATCTGGCTGGATCGGACTCACGGACAGCCGGTCAGCACCGATTCACGGCCCGGTCACACCGGGTCGTCGACCCGAAGGACCTGGTATGGACAACTTCTGGAGCATTATCTGGATCGTCATTTGGAGCTTTGTCTTCGTGGCGTATCTGTTCGTGCTCTTCTACATCCTGACCGACCTGTTCAGGGACCGCGAGCTCAGCGGCTGGTGGAAGGCGCTCTGGATCATCTTCCTGATCTTCGCGCCGTACCTGACCGCGCTGGTCTACATCATCGCCCGCGGTAGGGGCATGTCCGAGCGCCAGATGGCAGCCGCCAAGGAAGCCCGCAGCGAGACGGACGCCTACATCAAGCAGGTGGCCGGCGCGTCGTCCGGCGGCGGCAAGTCCCCGGCCGAGCACATCGCGGAGGCCAAGAAGCTGCTCGACTCCGGCACGATCAACCAGGCGGAGTTCGACAAGCTCAAGGCCAAGGCGCTCGCCTGATCTGAGATTCGCACCAGAACGGCCCGGTGGTCCCTTCTTGGGGAGCCGGGCCGTTGTGCTGTGCCGGTCATGCCGTTCGCGCCATGCTGCGCGGGGCGCGCTGTCGGGATCAGCCCCGCATCCCCAATTCCATGCGGGAGAGCAGGTCACGCGCCTGCTCGGCGCTGCGCGGCTGGCACAACACGTCGTAGCGCCTGGCGACGACCTGCGACGCCGACGTGAAGTCGCGACGTCCCTTGGCCACCGAGTAGCCGAGCCGGCCCATCACCGCGCCGAACCCGGCGCCGATGGCCACCGCGGCCAGGATCAGCAGCAACACCCCGTTCTGCACGGGGGCGAAGAAACTCATGAGCAGGCCGACGAACAGCCCCATCCAGGCGCCGGACGCGGCGCCGGCGGCAGTGAGTTTGCCGGCGGTCAGCCGTCCGGTCACCCGCTCGACCATCTGCAGGTCGGAGCCGACGATGGTCAGGTCGGGAATCGAGAAGTTGTGCTTGACGAGATGCTCGACCGCGCCCTGCGCCTGCGCGTAGGTGGGGTAGGCGGCAACGGCGAATCCGGTGGGCGGGGTCGGCAGATTGGGGACAGCGGCGGTACCGCGGAATCCCATGGGTGAGGTCACGAAGGACACCTCCTCCTAGCTGATGACATGCGTTCTCATGCTGACACAGCTCTGTGTGCGAACCATGGGAATGCGCTGGCCGGTGGCAAGGCGGTGCTGCTGGTGGCAGCGTCCGGGCCGCAGGCCAGAACGGGCTAGCCTGGCGACATGGTTGCCACAGTCGAAGACGTCCGCGCCGTTCTGGCCACCGTCAAGGACCCCGAGATCCGGCGGCCCATCACGGAATTGGGCATGGTCGACGCGTTGGCAGTCGCCGACGACGGCGTGGTGAGCCTCACCGTGCTGCTGACGATCGCCGCCTGCCCGATGCGGGACCGGCTGACCACCGACGTCACCACCGCGGTGCGCAGCGTGCGGGGCGTCACGAACCTCCGGCTGACCCTTGGCGTGATGACCGACGAGCAGCGCACCGCGCTCCGCAATCAGCTGCAGGGCGGGCCTGGCAAGGAGATCCCGTTCGCCCGCCCGGATTCGCTGACCAGGGTGTACGCCATCGCCTCCGGCAAGGGTGGCGTCGGTAAATCGACCGTCACGGTGAACCTGGCCGCCGCGCTGGCCGCCCGCGGGCTGTCCGTCGGGGTGTTGGACGCCGACATCTACGGCTTCTCGGTGCCGCGGATGATGGGCGTGACCGCGCGACCGACCCGGGTCGGCGAGATGATCCTGCCGCCGGTGTCGCACGGCGTGAAGGTGATCAGCGTCGGGATGTTCGTGGACGGCAACGTCCCCGTGGTCTGGCGCGGGCCGATGCTGCACCGCGCACTGCAGCAGTTCCTGGCCGACGTGTACTGGGGCGACCTGGACATCCTGCTGCTGGACCTGCCGCCAGGGACCGGCGACATCGCCATCTCCACCGCGCAACTCGTGCCCACCGCCGAGCTGCTGGTCGTCACCACCCCGCAACTCGCGGCCGCCGAGGTGGCCGAGCGGGCCGGGGCGATCGCGATGCAGACGCGGCAGCGGCTGGTCGGCGTGGTGGAGAACATGGCCGCGATGGTGCTGCCCGACGGCTCGACCCTGGAACTCTTCGGCTCGGGCGGCGGCGAGGCGGTGGCCGCGACGCTGAGCAAGGTAACCGGCACGGATGTTCCGCTGCTGGGCAGGATCCCGCTGGACATCGATCTGCGGTCGGCGGGTGACGCCGGCATCCCGCTGGTGCTCGGCAAGGGCTCGAGCCCGGCCGCGCAGGCGATGCAGGAGATCGCCGCTGCCATCGCTGCCCGCAGCCGGCCGTTGGCGGGAGTGTCGCTGGGCATCGCGCCCGCGCGGCGGTAATCAAGCGCCGGCGCGGCGGTGGGTCAGGTCCCGTCGGGATCGAAGGGTGGGCGCTCGCCCGCGTCCAGGGCGCGGATCGGCCGCTGGGACGGCGCCTGTCCGGGTGTCGGGGCTGGTGTCGGGACTGTTGCCGGGACCGCCGCCGGCGCGGCAGCCGAGTGCTGAACCGCCGAGTGAGAAGACATGTTCGCCGGAACGGCTGGTCCGTTGTGCCCGATCGGCGGGGCCGCGGCGGTGGCCGAGGTGTTGTCGGTCATCCCCAGGAACCCGCTGATCCCGCCGGAGAACTCATCCCCCAGAATGCCCTTGCCGATCAGCCGCTTGGGGTGCAGGTCGCGCAACTCGCGCAGTTCCTGGATTTCCTTGAGCGATTGCAGGTCGGCCACCTGGCGGCGGAGCTCGTCGAGTTCCGGGCCTATCTCCTTCCGCAGCTCCGACTGGGCACCGGCGGCCATCGTGCGCAGCTTGCGTAGCGAGGACATCACCCAGGTGACGGCGGTGGGGATTCGCTCCGGTCCGAGCACGAAGACCCCGACCAGCAGGATGATCGCGATTTGTGCCCAGGAAAGGCCGAACATTCTGCTCCGGCCTCCTCCCGTTCCCGCGGCAGCCCGCCCGGGGACATCCCGGTCAGGATACCCAGAACCCCGATGGCCGTTATTCGGAGCCGAGCGTCACCGAGACTGTCATTTCCCGGCCCTCCCGCAGCAGCACCACAGGGACCGTCGCGCCCACTGGGTTGCTGCGGATTGCCACCACGAGCTCATCGGCGTTGCCCACCGCCCGGTCGCCGACGTTGGTGATCACGTCACCCTCGACGATGCCGGAGGCGGCTGCCGGTCCGCCCTGCTGCACGTTCTGGACCTGGGCGCCGTCGGTGGCGCCGTCGGTCGCGGAACGCGCGTTCAGACCCATGCTGGCGTGTTGAACCTCGCCGTCCCGGATGATCTGCTGGGCGATGTCCTTGGCGGTGTTGATCGGGATCGCGAAGCCGAGCCCGATGGATCCGCTGGTGTCGCCGCCCAGGGTGCGGATCGCGGTGTTGATGCCGACCACTGCGCCCGTGCCGTCCACCAACGCGCCGCCGGAGTTGCCGGGATTCACCGCAGCGTCGGTCTGCAGCGCGTCGATCACCGCATCGGTGTCCGAACCTCCGCCCTGCAGGCGCACAGGCCGGTCCTTGGCCGAGACGATGCCGGTGGTCACCGTGCCGGCCAGGCCGAGCGGGGATCCGATGGCGATGACCGGATCGCCGACGGACAGCGCGTCGGAGTCGCCGAGCTGGGCCACCGTCGCACCTGCGACGTCCACCTTGACGACAGCCAGGTCGGTCAGCGGGTCGCGTCCGACGATGATGCCCGGCGCCCTGGTCTGGGCGGCGTCGTTGAAGACGACCGTCAACTGGGCTTGCGGATCGGTGGCCGCCAGCGAGATGACGTGGTTGTTGGTGAGGATGTAGCCGTTCGGGTCGATCACCACGCCTGAACCGGTGTCCCCCACGTCACCGGTGCGGATCTCCAGCGACACCACCGACGGCAGTACCCGCGCCGCGACGTCGGCTATCGAACCGGGTTCGCGGCTGACGGAGGGCTGAGCCGCGGCCAGGGTGAATTCCGCATCGGTCACCCCACGCGGCAGCCGTCCGGCAGCGATCACCCCGATCAGCGCCCCCAGCGCGCCGATCAGCAGCGCGCAGACGAGCAGACCGATCAGTGCGGAAGGCCGCAGCCGCCGGTCGAACAGAGCCTGCCGGAACGAGAAGCGCTCCGCCGGAAGCGGCGCCGGACCCTCCGGTGCGGTCGGGTCAATGGCCGGTGCGCCCAGTTGAGCCCCGGACATCGGGTCACGCCAGGGGTCGCTCGGGGCTGATTCGGACTGACCATGGGCGGCGGGCTCCTCGGGCGCACGTCCGATGCTGTCGCCGCCGCCGACCGGACGGCCGAAGGCGTCCTCCAGGAATTCCGGCACCGGGGGCGCCGTGGTCACCACCGAGTGCGCAGCACCGTTGACGCGGGGGGCATCCGGGCCGAAGGCGCCGTCGACACCACGCGGCCGGCCGAAGGTGCCGGCTTCCACCGGGCTGACCGGCGGCCGCCAGAGCGGGCGCGGCGGCAGCCGGGGCCGGTCGTCACGGGTCGCGTGACGAGTCGCAGGCGGCCCGACCTTGTCGTCGGTCATCCGCGGTGTGTCCATCGGTACGGATGACCTTTCGACGACGGAGAGCCCCGGGTTGGGACCGGCGGCCGGCGGGAGATCAGAATAACGAGAGCAGGGTCACGGCCGGACGAACAGCACCGGCTGGAGCATGGTGGAGCCGTTCAGCTGGGCAACCTGGTTCTGCCGCTGCGGATCCCGGGGCTCAGCGGCGGACGTGGCCACCACCGCCCCGACCGCGATGCCGGCCACCAGCGCACCCGCGCCGAAACGGAACAACCGTCCACGGCCGTGCCCTGAACGCAGGGAATCGTTGGTCCGGTACGCCCTGCCCATGCCGGGGTCAACCGGCAGTCCCGGCGCGGGCGTGGTGGGCGGGACCGCTGCCGGGATGGACTTCAGGGTGTCCAGCAGGCCGAGCGGGATGGTGGGTGCGCTCGCTGACCGCAGCCACGCGCGGGCAGCGATCTGCTCGGTGACCTCCGCGTTGCACTGCGGGCATCGCTCGACGTGTGATGCGGCCCGCTGGTACGCGACGAGACCCATCTCGCCGTCCGCGTAGGCCACGATCGCGTCCAGGTTCAGATGATCGATCCGCTCGAAACCCGAGGTCATTGCACCGCCTCCGCGCCCTGCCAATCGTCACGGGCCGCCCGGCGCCGCTCAAGACCGGCGCGCAGCGCCAGCCGGCCGCGGTGGATGCGCGAGCGAACCGTTCCCAGCTTCACTCCCAAAGTGGCGCCGATTTCCTCGTACGACAGCCCTTCGACGTCGCACAACACGACGGCGGCCCGGAACTCGGGCAGCAGGTCGTCCAGCGCGGCCTGCAGGTCGGGGTCGAGGTTCGCATCGTGGAAGGCCTGCTCCGGGGACGGCTCCCGACCGGCGATCCGGTCGGTTTCCTCGGGCAGCGATTCCATCCTGATCCGCTGGCGCCGGCGGACCAGGTCGAGAAACACGTTGGTGGTGATGCGGTGCAGCCAGCCCTCGAAGGAACCCGGCCGGTACCCGTCGAGCGAGCGGAACACCCGGATGAACGTCTCCTGGGTGATGTCCTCGGCGTCATGGGCGTTGCCCGAGAGCCGGTACGCGAGCCGGTACACCCGGTCGCCGTGCTCCCGCACGATGTCATCCCAGGCCGGCGGAGTCCATGGCGACGGCGAGGAGCCCTCGTCGCCATGGGAATCCGAACCGGTCGGCTCAGAGCCGATCGGAGCAGGCAGGATGGACAGTGCAACCACCTCCGGTGTCGAACGGTCGAACGACCGTGTCGCGATGATTGTTCCCCTGGTCGATGTGAGCGATCTGTGAACACCCGAGGCGGTGAGCCTGATCAGGACCATCCCCGCCGCCCGGTAGTTTCAGGCGGTGCTCCACGCACAGATTCGCTGCGCGATAGCCGTCAAGGAGGTGACCGGTGACCACCAGCCGGTCCTACGCCGAGTTCTTCGTTCCCGAGGGTGACGTGGTGCTCGCCGCCCGCTCCCGCGGAGCCGACCTGGGATGCGTCCCGATCGGATCCGGCGGCGCCGCCGCCCTGACCTTCCTGGCCTCGGCCATCGGCGCCCGCTCCGTCGTCGAGATCGGCACCGGCGTAGGGGTCAGCGGACTGCACCTGATCGCCGGGATGGCTCCGGACGGCATCCTCACCTCGATCGACATCGAGGCAGAGCACCACCGTGCGGCCAAGAAGGCGTTCACGGAGGCCGGCATCGCCCCGACCAGGACCAGGCTGATCAACGGTCGCGCCCTTGACGTGCTGCCGCGGCTCACCGACGGCGCCTACGACCTCGTGTTCGTCGACGGCAGCAAGACCGAATACCCGCAGTACGTCGCGGAGGCGCTCCGGCTGCTCAGGCCGGGCGGCATCCTGGTCGTCGATGGGGCGCTCGCCGGTGACAAGGTCGCCGACCCCACCCAACGGGACACCGAGACCGTCGCGGTCCGCGAGGCCGGCCGGCTGGTGCGGGACGACGAAACCCTCTCGGCGGTGATGATCCCGCTCGGTGACGGGCTGCTGGCTGCGGTGAAGCGGGATTGAGGGGCCGACACACTGTCCTGATCGGCGCTCTGACCGGGTTGCTGGTGGCACTGACGCTGGCGGCCGGCTGCAGCGGATCGGACGATGCGGCGGTGGCGGCTGTGTCCTCCTCGGCCGCGGCGGCGTCGTCCTTGGCTGCTTCCTCAGCCGCCGCGGCGTCGTCGTCAGCGGCTGCGGCGTCGTCGTCAGCGGCTGCCGCTAGGGCCGCGGCCGAGGCGTCCCGGTCCGCCACGGCGGCCGCCACCGCGGCGGCCGCATCCCAGGAAGTCGAGCGTTCCAGGTCCGCACAGTCCGCGGCGAGCGCCGACGCCGACGCGGAGGCCAAGGCCGCCAAGGCCGCCGCGCAGGTAGCAGCGCAGGCGGCGGCGCAGCAGGCGGCCGGCGGCGAGCCGGCCGACCCGGACGCCCCGGGCGACGACGCCGGCGAACCGTGCCCGTCGGACCCGCAGTATCACGACGATCAGCCGACCGGGCTGCGCGCCGATGTCGCCGCTGCCTGGCAGTCGGCAGTGGCCACGGCCGCGACCGTCGGCGTCCAGTTGTGCCTGAACGACGGCAAGCGCAGCCGGGCGCAACAGCAGGCCACCTACGACGACTACGTCAAACAATTCGGTACCGCGATGGCCAACGACTACGTGCTGCCGCCGGACACGTCCGCGCACGTGCTCGGGTATGCGATCGACGTTCAGCCGTACGCCGCATACACCTGGCTGCAGGGCACCAGTGGTGCGCTGGGCTTCTGCCGGACGTACGACAACGAGGTCTGGCATTTCGAGTACGACCCGGCGTTCATGACCGGCGGGTGCCCGGCGCGCACGGCGCATCCGGGCGGCTGACCTACTTGCCGATCGTCACGCCCTTGCCGACCACGGTGATGCCGCCGGGGCTCACCGTGTAGAGGTCGCTGTCCAGCTCGACGTCGACGCCGACCTTCGCCCCATCGGGGACTACGACGTTCTTGTCCAGGATGGAATTGCGCACAACGGCGTTCCGCCCGATCCGCACGCCCGGCAGGATCACCGAACCCTCGACCCGTGCCCCAGCGGCGATCCGCACGTCGTCGGAGACCACCGACTTGGTCACCGTGGCGCCGGAGACGATGGTGCCGGCGCCGATCATGGAATCGAGCGCCGTCCCGTCCTGGACGAACTTCGCCGGCGGCAGCGTGGGCGGCAGACTCAGGATCGGCCAGTCCCGGTTGTAGAGGTTGAAGATCGGCTCGATGGACACCAGATCCATGTGCGCGTCGTGGTAGGCGTCCAGGGTTCCCACGTCACGCCAGTAGCCGCGGTCGCGGTCGGTGGCGCCGGGGACGTGGTTGCGGGCGAAGTCGTACACGTGCGCCGTGCCGCGATTGACGAACATCGGGATGATGTTGCCGCCCATGTCGTGGATCGAGGACTCGTCGTTGGCGTCCACCTTGAGCGCCTCGATCAGCGATGACGTGGAGAACACGTAATTGCCCATCGACGCGTACGCGACGTCCGGGTCGTCCGGCACCGACGGCGGGTCGGCGGGCTTCTCCAGGAATCCGGCGATATTGATGCCGTCGGCGGCCGTCTGGATCACGCCGAACGCGGTCGCCTCGCGGCGCGGCACCCGGATGCCGGCGACGGTGGCCTCCGCGCCGGTGGCGATGTGGTCGGCGACCATCTGCGCCGGGTCCATCCGGTAGACGTGGTCGGCACCGAAGACGACCAGGTAGTCCGGCTTCTCGTCGTACACCAGGTTCAGCGACTGCAGGATGGCGTCGGCGCTGCCGGTGTACCAGCGCGGGCCCAGCCGCTGCTGCGCGGGGACCGGCGTGACGTAATTGCCGATCAGCTGGCTCATCCGCCAGGTGGTGGTGATGTGCCTGTCCAGGGAGTGCGATTTGTACTGGGTCAGCACGCAGATCTTGAGGTAGCCCGCGTTCACCAGGCTGGACAGTACGAAGTCGATCAGCCGGAAGTTACCGCCGAACGGAACGGCCGGCTTCGCGCGGTCAGCTGTCAAGGGCCACAAGCGCTTCCCTTCGCCACCCGCCAGAACAATGCCGAGGACCTTGGGCTTGATCACCATGCCGGTGACCCTAGCGAGTTTCGGAGTTTTTTGCGCCTTGGACTCGCCCCTGGTTTCAGGCAGCGGGAGCAGGGTCGGGTCGATAGATTGCCGACGTGCATACCGCGATCCTGACCCGTGAATTCCCGCCAGATGTGTACGGAGGAGCGGGGGTCCACGTCGAGTACCTGGTCCGCGAGCTCCGCAAACTCATCGACGTCGACGTCCACTGTTTCGGTGAGGACCGCCCGGGTGCCACCGGCCACCGTCCGGCGGCCGAACTCGCCGGCGCGAACCCGGCGTTGACCACGCTGTCGGTCGACCTGTCAATGGTGGCGTCGACCGGCAACGTGGAGCTGCTGCACTCCCACACCTGGTACGCCAACATGGCCGGTCACATCGGCAAGCTGCTGCACGGCATCCCGCACGTCATCACCGCACACTCGCTGGAACCACACCGTCCGTGGAAGGCAGAACAACTCGGTGGCGGCTACCGGCTCTCCTCGTGGGCGGAGAAAACGGCCTACGAGGCGGCCGACGCGATCATTTCGGTGTCCACCGGCATGAAGAGCGGGATCCTGGAGAGCTACCCGACGCTGGATCCCGAACGGGTGCACGTGATCCGCAACGGGATTGACACGGAGATCTACCAGCCGACCGACGAGCGGTCAGTGCTGACCGAGAAGGGCGTGGACCTGGACGCGCCGATCGCCTCGTTCGTCGGCCGGATCACCCGGCAGAAGGGCGTCGGCCACCTGATCGCCGCGACCCATCACTTCGACCCGGGGGTGCAGCTCGTGCTCTGCGCCGGGGCGCCCGACACCCCGGAAATCGCGGCGGAGACCGCGGCCGCGATCGCCGAACTGCAGGCCCTACGCTCGGGCGTCTTCTGGTTCGACGGGATGCTGACGCTCGCCGAGGTCAAGCAGGTGCTCTCGGCGTCCACGGTGTTCGTCTGCCCGTCCGTGTACGAGCCACTGGGCATCGTCAACCTCGAGGCGATGGCCTGCGGCGCAGCGGTTGTCGCCAGCGATGTCGGCGGGATCCCGGAGGTCGTCAACGACGGCGAGACCGGAACGCTGGTGCACTACGACAGCCTGGACGGGCCCGGATTCGAGCGGGACATAGCCGCCGCGGTCAACGCGCTGGTCGCGGACCCGGCCGGGGCGCGGGCCTTCGGTGCCGCGGGTCGCGAACGGGCTCAGTCGCAGTTCTCCTGGACCGCGATCGCGGAGCGGACGGTGGACTTGTACCGGTCGGTGCTCGGCTGATCGGGTGCTGCCCCGATGCTGATCTGGTGCTGATCGGGGACGGGCACTGATCAGGACAAGCCGGCCCCGGACATGGAACCGCCCGGGTACCCGGCCGGCAGGCGGCGCGGGTCCCGGGCAAACGGGTCAGCTGACCACGGCCTTCAGTGCGTCACCCAGCGCGGAAGCTTCGTCCGCGGAGATCTCCACGACCAGACGTCCGCCGCCTTCCAGCGGAACACGCATGACGATCCCGCGGCCCTCCTTGGTCACTTCGAGAGGACCATCCCCGGTACGGGGTTTCATGGCCGCCATGTGCGACTCCCTCCAGCATTCACGTGTTTCTCGTACTCCGGACGGTGGTTCCCGTCCGGCGTTAGCTCCGCACTCGTGGCGGACGGTCCATTCTCCCCCATGAACAGGCATGTTCCGAAACCAGGCTCGCCACGGCCACCACCGGATGATGATGGGGACAGCCGTCGGATCGGCGGAGAACCGAGCAGGAGCCCAGGGAAGGAGCACGACACGACCATGGAGACAACACAGCCGAAGGGCGCATCCGATTCGGTAGCAACGGCCCCCCCGGTGCTGGTCACCGATACCGCGGCGGTCCGCACCCTGACCTTGAACCGGCCCGGTGCGTTCAACTCGTTCGACCTGGCGATGAAATCCGCTCTGCTGGACGCACTGGCCGCGGCGACCGCAGACCCGGCCGTGCGTGCGGTGGTGATCACCGGAGCCGGCCGCGCGTTCTGCGCCGGCCAGGACCTGAAGGAACACCTGGCGCTGGTCGCGGCGCGGGATCCACGGGTGGCCGCCACGGTTGCGGAGTTCTACAACGTGCTGGTCACGCTGCTCACCGAGATGCCCAAGCCGGTGATCGCGGCGGTCAACGGTCCGGCGGCGGGTGCGGGCGCCGGCCTGGCGTATGCCTGTGACCTCCGGCTCGCCGGCCGCAGCGCCTCGTTCTCACTGGCCTTTGCCGGGGTCGCACTGTCGGCCGACACCGGGGCGTCGTTCACCCTGCCGCGACTGGTCGGGTACGGCCGCGCGTCGCGGATGATGCTGCTCGGCGAGAAGGTCGAGGCGGACGAGGCGCTGCGGATCGGCATGGTCGACGAGGTCCTGCCCGACGAGGAACTGGCCGGCCGTGCCGCCGCGCTGGCCGCTCGGATGGCGCAGGGGCCGACCCGCGCGTACCGCTGGATCAAGGCCTCGCTGCATCACGCGGCGGGATCCGATCTCGCCTCGACGCTGGCCTTCGAGGACCGCGCGCAGGTCGACTGCTTCGCTTCCCCCGATCATCACGAGGCCATCCACGCCTTTGTGGATAAGCGCCCGGCCCGGTTCACCGGGCGGTGACCAACCAGTGAGCAAGATCAACGAGCACCGTGCGGCGCTGCGCGGGCTCGGCAGGTCCGGTGAGCACAGTGAGCGCAGTGAGCACAGCGAGCACAGTGAGCACAGCGAGCACAGTGAGCACAGTGAGCACAGTGAGCACCAGTGAGCACAGTGAGCACGGTCCGCTCGACGACTGGATGTCGTACCTGTCCACACACAGCGGCCTCCCCGGGCCGCGGGGAAACCTCGAACTCGTCGCCGCCTGTGGCGAGGAGGCCGACGCCACGCTGGCCGAGGACCTGGTGGCCACCGGTGACGAGTTCGCCACCGTGTGCGGTGCCGTCGCGCTCGGCCGATACCTGGGCGGTGGCGATCGCACGCATCTGGACGTCCTGCACCGGTTGGCCGGCGACGACCGCTGGCGGGTGCGTGAGGGCGCGGCGATGGCGTTGCAGCGGGCCGGTGATGACGACCTGGGCGCCTGCTTCGCGGTCGCCGAGCAGTGGGCCGGCGATGCCGATCCGCTGGTGCGACGGGCCGCGGTCGCAGCCGTCTGCGAGCCGAGGTTGTTGCGCGACGCCGTTTTCGCGCGGCGGGCGTTGACCGTGCTCGATGCGATCACGGCCGCTCTGGCGGCGACACCGGCCGCGCAGCGGCGGGATCCGTCGGTGCGCGGGCTCCGCCGGGCGCTCGGCTACGGATGGAGCGTTGTCGTGGCCGCCGACCAGGCCGACGGGCTGCCCGTCTTCGAACGGCTGGAGAGCAGCTCGGACCCCGACGTCAGCTGGATCGTCCGGGAGAACCACAAGAAGGCCCGCCTGCGCCGGGTGCTCGCGACGCCTTCCGGTGGGTGAGCGCCGGCGCCAGGTCGCCGGCGTGTTCGTCTACGCCTCCCAGCGAGCGGGACGCCGGCCGGGAGCGGTCCAGCGCCTGACACACCGGCCATCGGCGGCGGTGTGCCGTAACCTCAAGACGTGGGACCGATGGGTGAGCTGGGCGCGCTGTTCAACCCCGGCATGCGCCACGAACTCGAGGAACGCCGGTCCAAGGCGATGCGCCGCGAGGAAGAGGGCAACGCCCGCGACGGCGACCTGCGGATCGACCTGGAGTCCGGCGTCGCGGTGATCAATGTGCCCGGTGCCGACGGGGGCTCTGCCGACCGCGGTGAGCGGGCTCCGGAACAGGATCGAACTGCACTGGGCGAGACTGCACTGGGCGACCAGCCTGCCGCGCAGAACCGGGGTGCCGAACAGGACGCGGCTGCGGACACGGACCGGGTTCGGGCACAGGATCGCTCCGATCCGGCCGTTGCCGACTCGTCCGCCTCCTCTGCCGCCGGTTCCTCCGCCGATGCCGCTGATGCCGACGCGGGTGCCGCGCGCCCGGCGCAGCCCCGGCCCCGCGGCAAACGCGGGCTGGCTGCCTCTTCGCGCTGACCGCGACGCCCAGCTCAGCTCGCGTCCAGCGCCCGCCAGCAGCTGCTGACGTGGTCGTCCACCATCCCGGAGGCCTGCATCAACGCGTAGGCGGTGGTGGGACCGAAGAACCGGAAACCGCGCCGTTTCAGCTCTTTCGCCATCGCGGTCGACTCCGCGGTGACCGCCGGCACGTCGCCGATGCCTACCGGGCGCGGGCGCGGCTCGGTCGGCGCGAAGGACCACATCAGCTCGTCCAGACCGCCGTCGAGTGCAGCTGCGACCCGCGCGTTTCCGATGGCGGCAGTGATCTTCGCCCGGTTCCGGACGATCGACGCGTCGCCCATCAACCGTTCGACGTCGGATTCGCCGAACGACGCGACCTTGTCGATCGCGAAGCCGTCGAACGCCAGGCGGAATGCCGGGCGTTTGCGCAGAATGGTCAGCCAGCTCAGTCCGGACTGGAACGCCTCAAGACAGAGGCGCTCGAAGAGTGCGTCATCGCCGTGCAGTACGCGGCCCCACTCGT
Source organism: Nakamurella sp. (assembly GCA_035633315.1). Lineage (GTDB taxonomy): Bacteria > Actinomycetota > Actinomycetes > Mycobacteriales > Nakamurellaceae > Nakamurella. The sequence goes on from DASQFG010000385.1 coordinate 20,364, forward strand.
CGTCGTGGTAGCCGATGTAGTCCAGCGTGCTCGACGCCCAGGCGCACCGCGGGCGGTCGTGATTGACGGCGACCGGGCGCGCGGCGGGGTCAGGTCGGGAGGCGAGCAGAGTGTCGCTGTCCGAGGCCCTGCCGGCCGCAGTTGTACCCGCCGAGGTCATGCCGTCCGAATTTCTGGAACGCCCGCCACCGGCAAGGTGCCTTGCGCGGTCAGCTTGGCCAACCGGCGCAAGCAGGCTTGAAGCCCGAGCTTGGCGATCGGCTTGGCCACCAGAGCGCCGACCCGGCCGAGCAGACCGAAGGGCGGCTCGAGCTCGTTCGCCCAGGTCACCCTGCACCCGTCGCCCAGCGGCTCGACCTGCATGATGCCGACCCCGCGGAGCAGATCGCCATCCTTGTCCATGATCCACCGGCGCGGCGGGTCGTAGACAGTGACGATCATCGTGTCCAAGAAGCCGATGTTGCCTATTCCGGTGAACGCAGCAAGCCTGGAGCCCACCTGCGGCACCGACACCGGACCTTCGATCGAGTAGAGCTTGGTGGCGATCATCCACCGCTCCTGGGACCGCGGATCGACCAACGCCGCGAACGCGGTGGCGGGGGCGACCGAGAGGTCGACCGAAGCTTCGACCCGAACGGTCATGAGTCACCTGTGGTCTGTGCGGAGGGATCTTCGGAGGGTCGTGCGATCGGTGCAGATCGAGCCGACGGAGCTCGTGACGGGCCGGCATCGGCGAAAACCGGCTGCTCGGCGTCGGTGGTGCCGTCGGTCTCCGGGGAGCCGTCGCCGCCGGACAGCGCCGCGACCTCGGCGCGTAACCGGTCGATTTCGCCGCCCATGCGCTCCAGTGCCCAGTCGACATCGCTCATCCGGTAGCCGCGCAGCGCCATGGCGAACTTGACCGTACCGACGTCGGTGCCTGTCATTCCACGTTCGGGCAGCTCGGTGGGCGAGGTCCGCGGCGACAGCGGGGCCAACTGCTCACCGCGCCCGAAGACGAACACCGCCAGCGCGAACACCACCAGCCCGATCACCGCCGCGATGACGAGGTACTGCAGAACGGTGGTCACCAGATGATCGTGCCACGGCGGACCGACAGCCCCGGTGCGACCGAGCGTGCGGCCGCGTCGGGATCAGATCAGGCCACGCCGGGCCGCCAGCGGTGCGCGCGTGCCGCGGATCGCCGCCGCCATGTCGACGGCACGGCGGGTCGGCAGCACCTGGTGGGCGCGGAACACCGCAGCACCCTGCCAGGCGGCGATCGCGGTGGCCGCCAGCGTGCCCTCCAGCCGCTGGTCGACGGGCACGTCGAGCGTCTCGCCGACGAAGTCCTTGTTCGACAGGGCCATCAGCACGGGCCACCCGGTGGCGACGAGCTCGTCCGTCCGGTTGAGGATCTCCAGGCCGTGCCAGGTGTTCTTACCGAAGTCGTGGGTGGGATCGATGAGGATGCCGTTCGCGGGCACGCCCGCAGCGACCATCCGCTCCGCCGCACGGGTGGTCTCGTCGATCACCGCGGCCACCACGTCCTGGTACGAGACTCGGAAAGGATTGGTGCGCGGGGCGGCTCCCCCGGTGTGCGAGCAGACAATGCCCGCGCCGAACCGGGCCGCGACCTCGGCGAGACCGGGGTCGGCACCGGCCCAGGTGTCGTTGATCAGGTCCGCGCCCGCCTCGCAGGCGGCGACCGCGACCTCCGCCCGCCAGGTGTCCACGCTGATCACCAGCTCCGGGTAGAGCGCGCGGACCCGTTCGACGAACGGCACGACGCGGCGGATCTCCTCCGCGACGGTGACCTCGTCCCCGACACCGGCCTTCACCCCACCGATGTCGACAAGGTCGGCCCCCTGCGCCACCGCCTGGTGGACGGCCTGGACGGCAGCGTCGTCGGAGAACGTGCGACCTGCGTCGAAGAAGCTGTCCGGCGTGCGGTTCACGATGGCCATCACCGCAGCCCGATCGGTCGGTAGCGGACGGCCACGCAGGACCACACCGGCGTGCGTATTCGGAGCGAGAGTCATCGAGGCCAGGGTACAAACCTGTTCGCCATCCGCAACGATGATCCGATGCTCAGCCATGAGGAACTGTCGTCCATCGCCGACCGGCTGCTCGCCGTGAGCGGCATCGTCGGGGTCACCCTGGGCGGAAGCCGGGCGCGCGGGGCGGCGCTGCCCGGGTCCGACATCGATCTGGGCCTGTACTACCGCGGCGCGCTGGACATCG
>DASQFG010000386.1:0-2308 GCA_035633315.1 Nakamurella sp.
GGTCCGGGTGCTGGTCTCCGGGGTTGACGGGCCCACGGTCTTCGACCTGCGGTGTGAGGTGCGCGAGGCCCTGGTCGGCTACCTGCAGCGTGAACACCCAGACTCGCTTCCCCGGATCCGGGTGGAGAGCTTCGTGCCGGGCATCCCGGACCAGGCGGGTACGGCCGGCCTAGCCGACGACACGTTGCCGGTGTCCCACCCTCCGACCCGGGGCTCATCCGGCGAGAGCGAATCCGAATCGACCCACACCCAGGGCCTTTTCACCGGCAGCATCAAGGCGATCCAGCGCGCTCGGGAGTTCACCGGGTCCGGGCCACAGGAACAGGCCGAAGGTGCGCCGGACGGCCGCTCCGATCGGACATGAGGGGAGGTGAAGGCGGATCCGATTTATTCGGAAGGGAGGATGCACCGCGGTAGCCCGGCCGGTGGAATGAGCCGGGTCAGTGACACCGCACGCCAGGATCCGGATGAACGCTTCTCGGGTGTAGCCACCATGCTCTCCAACGACGAACCGCGCCAGCTCGACAAGATCGAGCGCGCACTCCGCGAGGACGACCCGAACTTCGCTGCCACCGTGGACTTCGGCCACGTGCGGCGTCGTCGAGTCATGGCGGCCGGCGCGACCATCCTGCTCGGCCTGGTGCTGCTGGTGGTGGGTGCGATCGCCGCGCAGTCGTTGCTGATCGCCGGCGTGATCCTGAGCGTGGCCGGGTTCGTGGTCACTGTCGGCGGGTTCTGGTGGTTGTTCCGTGATGGGCACCGCAGCGCTTGTTTCACCGGGCGTCGGCCCGCCGGCGATCCTGCACCGTTGATGCGTCGTTTGATGCGTCGTTTGATGCGTCGTTTGATGCGTCGTTTGATGCGTGGGTCCGGCCGGACGTTCAGAGTGCGCCTGAGCCAACGTCGTCCCATGATCAGTATGGGGGCTCCGCTGTCCCCGAGCGGCCCATCAAAGGAGAAGACCCGATGAGCAAGAACAAGAAGAAAGCCGGGCAGGCGGGGACGAAGCTGAACCGCAAGGAGTACGAGGCCGAACTGGCCACGCTGCAGGGGGAATTGGTGGCCATGCAGGAATGGGTGAAGGCCACTGGGGCGAAGATCGTCATCGTGTTCGAGGGACGGGACACCGCAGGCAAAGGCGGCACGATCAAACGGATCGTGGAGCGGGTCAGCCCCCGGGTGTTCCACGTCATTGCGCTGTCCGCGCCCACCGCGCGCGAGCTGTCTCAGATGTACGTTCAGCGCTACATGCCCCATCTCCCGGCGGCAGGCGAGGTAACGATCTTCGATCGCAGCTGGTACAACCGCGCCGGGGTGGAACGGGTGATGGGCTTCGCCACTCCCGAGCAGGTCACCCAGTTCCTCGCGCTGACCCCCGGTGTGGAGAGGGCGATGGTCGACTCCGGCATCATTCTGCTGAAGTACTGGCTGGAGGTCGGGCCCGACGAGCAGACCAGGCGGCTGAAGGGCCGCATCGACGACCCCCGCAAGATATGGAAGCTCTCGGACCTGGACCTCAAGTCCTACAGCCGCTGGTACGACTACGCGCGGGCACGGGACGACATGTTCGCCTCGACCGATACCGCCTGGGCGCCATGGTTTGTCGCGCACACCGACGACAAGAAGCGTGGCCGGCTGAACATCATCAGCCACCTGCTGAGCCAGGTCCCGTACGGGCCGCTTCCGAAAACGGAGGTCGAACTGCCCAAGCGGCAGAAGGCCGGCGACTACCGGGATCCGAAGCTGCCGCTGCGGCACATCCCGACGCCGTTCTGATCCTGGAATCGTTCAGCTCGATCCGAGGTCACTACGATCGTGCGCGCGTTCCCCGGCCTCGCCTCGTCCCGGAGGCGGCAGCCGGGCATCCTGCCGCCGCCTCGCCAGCTGCCAGCACCGCGCGTAACCCCATAAGGCAGCATGCTGCCACCGGCGTCCACCACCGCTCCCCTGGCGGCGAGCGGCGGGTGCTTGCCGCGCCGAGCCGTTCTGTCGGTCCGCTGGGCCGTCCCTCGGTCCGCTGGGCGGTTCCGTCGGTCCACTGGGCGGTTCCGTCGGTCCACTGGGCGGTTCCGTCGGCCGGCTGGGCGGTTCCCGCGATCAGCGGGCGCCCCAGCCGCCGTCGAGCACCAGGTCCGATCCGGTGATCGAGTCGCTCCCCGGCGAGCAAAGATACACCGCCGCCGCAGCGATCTCGGCGGGATCGATCAGCCGCTTCACCGGCGAGGACGCCAGAATCACCTTGCTGAGCACCTCGTCTTCCGACAAACCATGCGCCACAGCCTGATCGGCGATCTGCGCCTCGACCAGC
>DASQFG010000387.1:0-4194 GCA_035633315.1 Nakamurella sp.
GGCAGCCACCCTGGCCGACAAGTCCTGCGCACCAGACGTTCCGGCGCGGACGAGGAAACACGCCTGCAGTGCCTCTGCCCAGACCGCGAGCACCGGAGCATCCAGCCGGCGGAAACGCCCTGCCGCGTCGGCGAAGTCGGCTGGGTCGGCGTCTTCGTCAGCGATCTGGGTGGCGATCGCGACCATCAGCTTCAGCAGCGCCGCTCCCCAGTCGTCACCGGTTCTCTCGCACTCCACCAGCAGGTCCGCGCAGGCCGCGAGCCGCCAGGCCGGCGAGCCCAGGGCGACCAGGATCGCCTCCTGCGCCCCGCGGGCGAGCCTGGCGAGCCAGGGCAGCCCGGCGAGTTCGGCGTCGAGCGCGACCTGGCCGAGCGCGCCCGACGGGTCGGCGCAGTTCCCGGTCAGCAGTTCGATGGCGGTGACGGCGAACTGGGCCAGTAACCGGTGGGTGGAATCGGCCCGCTCATCGGCTTCGACCGATTCCAGCAGCCGACGTGAGGTAGCGGCATCCCCGTCGAGCAGTGCGGCCAGCCCACGGGAGAGCAGGTCGCCGGGCCCGGCGCCGGAGAACTGCCGGTAGAGGCCCGCGCCGCCGACCGCGCCGACAGGGGCACCCACCTGCGAGCCCGGCGCTCGCAGGGTGGCCTCCCGCAGCCGCACCGACCAGTGCCGGTTCTCCGCACGCGGGTCGCCGAGCCAGCCGGGGCCGGCCGCGCGGCCGACACTCCACATCACCGCAACGGCGCGCTCGCGGCGGCAGCTGTCCCGGAATTCCGGCTCGTCCAAGAGGCTCTCGGCCTGCTTGAAGGCCTGGACGGCGGCGTTCAGCGATCCCTCGCGTACCCGTCGGCGGGCCTCGGCCAGTGACAGCCAGGGGTCGTGCTGCACGACGACCGCCGGCAGCAGGATGTCCGCGCCGGTCGCGGCATCGCCCGGCCCGCTGCCGGAGGCCTGGATCAGCCTGGCGACCGCGCCCCAATCCTCGGCCCGCGCGTATGCCCTCACCGCGCCGCGCTGATCGCCGATCGACTCGAGCAGCTCCGCGCTCCTGGAATACCAGCCCCGGGCGCCGGCCGCGCCGTACTCCTGCACCAGCGCCCATTCCAGGTGCGTGCGAAGCACCTCATGGTAGCGGAATGTGGTGCCGTCGTCCTCGGAGGAGGTGAACAGCTGCTGCTGCTCCAACTCGTCGAGAATGTCTGCGCTGCCCGTCGTTTCCAGTAGCGCGTCGCACAGTGCGCCGGTCAGCGAACCGAGTGTGCAGGTGCGCAGCAGGAACTGGCGGCGATCTTCGGGCAGCTCGGCCAGCACGTTGCGGGCCAGGTAGGACCGAACGAGCTTGGATCGGCCACCCAGGTCAACCACGGCTCGCTGCCGGTCGGCTGCGCTGCGTCCGTTGGTCGACAGATGGAACAATTGCAGCCCGGCGGCCCACCCGCCGGTGCGGCGGGTCAGCGCGGCTGCCGACTCCGGCGACAACGGCTCGTGGAAGACGCTGATGAACAACTCCTCGACCTCCCACGACCGGAAACGCAGGTCGTCGCTGGAGATCTCCTGCAGCGCACCGGATACCCGGAGCCGAGGGATGTTCATTCCGGGCTGCCGGCGGGAGCCGACCAGCACCCGGAGTTGATGGGGCCGCAATGTCACGAACTGCTCCAGCCCGACTTCGGCTGCGCTGCCGGCGATCTCGTGCAGGTCGTCGAGGATGACCATCGCGCCCGGGCCCGACCAGCCCTCCAGTGAGGCCAGCACCGTGCCCATCGTGGTGTCCTCGATGTCGATGCCGAGGGCGTCTCGCAGGGCGCGGGCCAGGTGAGCGACCAGCGCCGATTCGTGCGCGTCGTCGGCGGTGACCCGGTACCAGGCAACGGGTAACGGGGAGGCCGCCGCCACCCGGGCGAGCAGCGTGGTCTTGCCCGAGCCGGGCGGCGCCACCACCAGGCCGAGCCGGCTGTTGCCGTCCAGCAGCGGACCCTCCAGCCGGGCACGTCCGAGCCCGGCCGCCTCCGGGCGCCGTAACTTCTCGGAGAGAACGACGTGCTGGCTCACTGTTCCCGGGCCAGTTCGGGTAGGAGGTGGGCTGGGGCTGGGGCTGGGCCTCCCGCGACCGGCGCCGCCGCCAACGGATTTCTCGCGGTGGCCTCTCGGGCGCCGGCGTGGAGTCCGGGCGGGGCCGCGCTGGTCATCCGTGGGGCCGTGACTTCTCCGGACGCGGGGCCGCGGGCAGCGCAGCGCGCAACCGGATCACGAACAGTGCGGCCACGGCAGGTCCGTTCGGTGGGTTGCCGCCATCAGGCGACAACGTCAGGTTACCGCTAGGAGCGGCCGTTGACCCAGGTGATACCCGTTTGCCGTCGCGGATACGGCGACCGGTTCCGGCGGCTCCCGGGGGTCTCAGCATCTCCGGCGGAGACCGCGACCCCGGGATGTCAGCCGGCCCACGGGCCGATCGCGGCGCTCCACAAGCGGATCTCCCTCCCGGCGATCAGCCCCTGATGTGCGTAGGGATCGTCGTCCAGGATGGCCGCGATGTCGGCCGCGGAGTCGGCGCGGAACAACAGCAGCGCCCCCGGTGGGTCGTCGCGGTAGGCACCGCCGGCCAGCAGGATGCCCTTTCCGAGCAAGTCGCCCAGGAACGCGCGGTGGACGGCCAGGTGCTGGGCGCGAGCATCGGATTGCTCGTCATAGGTGTAGTGGACGGCGAAGGCGGGCATCAGTTTCCTCGGTGGTGAGTCGGGGTTTTGGCATAGGGATTGCTGGTGCATCGGGACGGGGTGTGCGGCCCGGATGGTCAGTCGAAGTAGGCGTCCCAGGACGGATCGCCTTTCACCTGGGCCTGCAGTCGTTCCACCGCGCCCGGTTGGCTGAGCACGGTGTGATAACCGGGCTTGATCGTGGGCGCCAGTTGCACGGCCTCCAGGAACGCCGCGCGATCCAGCCGATTCTCGTTCATGAACGCGGTGAAGCCGGTTTCCTCCAGCACCCTGACGACGGTCGGGTGTGCGGGGTTACCCTGCAGCCAGGTGGTGGCCAGTGTTGCCACACCCACCTGCAACCCGTGCAGGCTCGGGGTTGCGGCGATGGAGTCGTAGGCGTGGGAGATCAGGTGCTCGCTGCCGGAAGCGGGACGGGATGATCCGGCCACCTCCATGGCCACGCCGCTCATCACCAGGGCACCGCACACCAATTGCAGGAATTCCAGGTCGTCGGCGGACTTCACCGGGTGGTTGACCAGGTTCTCCACGCTCTGCATGGAGATCATCGCGGAGAAGTCGTTGATGGCCTCGCCGGTGGCGTGGTAGGCCAGCTTCCAATCGGCGATCGCGCTGTACTTCGAGATCAGATCGCCGATCCCGGAGAAGGTGAACCGCCGCGGCGAGCTCTTGATCATGTTGGTGTCGATGACCACGCCGAACGGGATGGTGGAGGTGCAACTGACCCGCCGGCCGTCGACGCGCAGGCTGGCCCCGGGGGCGGCGAAACCGTCGTTGGAAATCGCCGTGGGCACGGCGATCACCGGACGATTGCTCAGGAACCCGGCGTACTTACCGAAGTCGACGGCAACGCCGCCGCCGACCGCGACGATGGCCTGCGCCTCGCGGGGGAGCCGGAAGGCGCTGGACACGATCTCGGCCACGTCATTGCCGTGCACGGTTTCCTCGGTGACCACGTGGATCTCCGAGGAGTCCAGCGAGATCTCCACCTTCTGCCCGACCAGGTCGGCGATGCCCTCGCCGTAGTACAGCGCTATTCGATGAAAGCCGTTCTTGCGCAAGTACTTTCCGAGCTTGTACAGGGCGTTGGGCTTGATCCGCAGCAGGGACGGGATCCGGATGTCCATCCCGATCACCCATCCGCCGCGACGACGGCCGGATCGAAATCCGCGACGCTGTCGTAGATGAAGGTCGGCCGGTAGGGAAAGCGCTCGACGGCACCGCGGGTGGACACCCCGGACAGCACCAGGCAGGTGCGCATGCCGGCCTCGAGGCCGCCGACGACATCGGTGTCCATCCGATCGCCGATCATCACGCAGTCCTCGGCCGGGATGCCCAGCATCTTGCTGGCGTAGAACATCATCAGCGAATTCGGTTTGCCGACGATGTAGGGCTTCATCCCGGTGGCGGCCTCGATGGAGGCGAGCAGGGCGCCCGCCGCGGGTTCGGTGCCGCCTTCCACCGGATCGACCATGTC
>DASQFG010000388.1:0-4148 GCA_035633315.1 Nakamurella sp.
CACCAAGCGTCCCGGGTTCACCGGTGCGAGGACGCCCAGCACCTCGATGAGCTCAGGCAGCATCATCGCGAGCGCGCGCCCGCGATGTGACAACGCGTCCTTCTCGGGGGGCGCCAGTTCGGCGGACGTGCGGCCGTCCCCCGCCTGGTCGCTCTCGTGCGGCACGAATACCGGATCGTAGCCAAAGCCGTTGCTGCCCTTGACCTCCCGGATGATCCTGCCCGGCCACTCGGCGCGCTTGAGCCGCACCGAATCATCGGGAACGACGAGCGCAAGGGCGCAGACGAAGGCCGCCCCGCGACGCTCGTCCGGAACGTCGGCGATCTGCGCGAGCAACAGCGCGGTATTGGCCGGATCGTCGCCGTGCCGGCCGGCCCAGCGCGCGGACAACACCCCCGGCATCCCGTGGAGAGCGGCGACGGTGAGCCCGGAATCGTCGGCCAGGCTGATCTCGCCGGTCTCCCTGGCCGCCTGCTGCGCCTTGGCCGTGGCGTTCTCCTCGAACGTCGCACCGGTCTCGGGTTCCTCGTCGTAGGGCGCGACGTCGCCGAGTCCGAGCACGGTGACGTGCCGGCCGAGGATTCGCTGCAGCTCAGCGAGCTTCTTGGCGTTGCGGCTGGCCAGCAGGACCCGGCTCACGAGACCACATGCGGCGTACGGGCCGGCAAGGGCTTGGCCAGGGTCTCGCGTTGCAGGATCGTCAACCGCTCGATCCCGGCCAACGCGGAGTCCATCATGGCGTCCAGTGTCTTCCGGGAGAAGGTGGCGCCTTCCGCGGTGCCCTGCACCTCGACCAGGGTGCCGACGTCGGTGGCCACCACGTTCATGTCGACCTCGGCCCTGGCGTCCTCCTCGTACGGCAGGTCCAGCCGGACGCGGCCACCGACGACTCCCACCGATACGGCGGCGATCTGACACGACAACGGCTGCGGATCGGCCAGCAGCCCGCGATCGCGGAGGTACGCCACCGCATCGGCCAGCGCCACGTACGCGCCGGTGATCGCCGCGGTCCTGGTCCCGCCGTCGGCCTGCAGCACGTCGCAGTCCACCGCGATGGTGTTCTCCCCCAGCGCGGCCAGGTCCACGCAGGCCCGGAGCGAGCGGCCGATCAGCCGGGAGATCTCGTGCGTCCGGCCACCCACCCGGCCCTTCACCGACTCCCGGTCGTTGCGGTCGTGCGTCGCCGACGGCAGCATCGCGTACTCCGCGGTCAACCAGCCAAGACCCGATCCTCTGCGCCACGGCGGGACGCCGGGCGTCACCGACGCCGCGCAGAGCACCTTCGTGCCGCCGAATTCGGTCAGCACGGATCCCGCCGGGTAGGTCTGGAAGCCCCGGGTGAAACTCACCGGGCGCAATTCGTCGTCGGCTCTGCCGTCAGCTCGCACCATGCCTTGCAGGCTAGTGTCACCGGCCAGGTGATCCGGCAGTCAGGTGGCGCCCATCAGGGTGATACCGCGAGGCTGAGCTCGGAGACGACGCTGATCTCGGGGCCGAGGAACCGCTGGCCCAGCCGGGCGAAGGGCTCGGGATCGCCGGTGGCCAGGAACTCGTGCGGTCCCGGCGGCGTGCTGCCGCCGGCCAGCAGGTCGGCCTCGGTCAGCCGGCGGTAGACGTCCTTGGCGGTCTCCTCCGCGCTGGACACCAGAGTGACCTTGTCCCCCATGACCAGCGACAGCGCGCCGGTGAGCAGCGGGTAATGGGTGCAACCGAGCACCAGGGTGTCCAGGTCGACCCGCTGCAGCGGCGCCAGGTACGCCTGCGCGAGGCCCACCACCTGCCGGCCCGAGGTGATGCCGCGTTCCACGAAGTCGACGAACGACGGACAGGCCACCGCGTGCACCTGCACGCCGGCGGCGGCGTCGAAGGCGTCCTGGTAGGCGCCCGAGGCGATGGTCGCGGAGGTGCCGATCACGCCGACCTCGCCGGTGCGGGTCACCGCGACGGCCCGCCGCACCGCCGGCCGGATGACCTCGACGACGGGTATGTCGTAGCGCTCTCGGGCGTCTGCCAGACACGCGGCAGATGCCGTGTTGCAGGCGATGACCAGCATCTTCACACCGCTGTCGACCAGCCGGTCGCCGATGGCCAGTGCATGCCGCCGGACCTCGGCGATCGGCAGCGGGCCGTACGGGCCGTTCGCCGTGTCCCCGACGTAGCGCACCTGCTCTCCGGGTAGCTGGTCGATGATCGCCCTGGCCACCGTGAGGCCGCCCACGCCGGAATCGAAGATGCCGATCGGTGCGGTATTCGGAACAGCATTCGACACAGCATTCGAGACGGCGTTGTTCGAAACGGCATTGTCAGGCCTGGCGTTCACCCGCTTGACGCTACCGGGGACCGCCGGGTCAGGAGCTGATCGCCGGGCCGGTGGCACCGGCGGGCCGCCGGCCGCCGTCGGCCCTGCTGACCATGAACGCGGCCAGCAGGCCGCCGAGCGCGCCGAACAGATGCGCCTGCCAGGAAACGGTGACGACACCGGTGATGTCCGCCGCGGCGACCCGGACGATCCCGGTCCAGAACAACCCGCCGTACAGCGCGAGCAGCACCAGTCCCAGCGCGATGTGCTGCCAGGACCGGGTGAACACCCCGCGCGCGATCAGGAACGCCAGCCAGCCGAAGACGATCCCGGATGCGCCCAGGGTCACCGAGTTCGCCGGCGCGACCAGCCACACGCCCAGTCCGGACACGAGCCAGACCACCGCGGTCACCGCGATGAACTGGCGGACGCCGCCCAGCATGATCAGCACCCCGAAGATGATCAACGGGACCAGGTTGGAGAACAGGTGCCCCCACGAGGCGTGCACGAGCGGTGCGGTCAGCACGTTCCACAGGTCGGACAGGCTGCGCGGTTCGACGCCGAAGGAATCCAGCCGGGAGCCGGTGGCCCAGTTGATGGTCTGCACGATGATCATCAGCGCGGCCAGCGCGCCCACCGTGATCAGCGCGGGCTTGATCCGTTGCCGCAGCAACGCCGAACCGGGCTTCTTCGCCGGCGGTGCGCCCTGGCCCGGAACCGGGCCGGCGCCGAAGCCGCCCACCGGGTTGTAGGGCCGCGACGGGTCGAACGGCTGCGAGGACGGCATCGGCGTGCTCATGGAATCCAGGCTACCGACGCCGGGATGGGAGGGGATCGGGGTGAACCCCTAGGTGACAGGGGTCCGATGTCCCCTGTCCGATGTCCCCTGTCCCCTGTCCCCTGTCCCCTGTCCGGTGTCCCCTGTCCCCTGTCCCCTGTCCGGTGTCCGCTGTCCGGTGTCCGCTGTCCGATGTCCCTGTCCGATGTCCCTGCCCGGCCACCGTCCGTGCCGCGGCGGCCGCGTGGACGAGTGTCAGGTCGTCACGCCCATAGCTGACCCTCGAGGCCGTGCGCCGCCTCCGCATCGTCACCGGCTTCGTAGACGCCGGTGGACAGGTACTTCCAACCGCCGTCACAGACCACAAACGCGATGTCGGCGCGCGCGCCTGCGCCGCCGTCCTTGACGATCCTGGCGGCAATGCCCAGCGCCGCGTGCAGGATCGCGCCGGTCGAGATGCCGGCGAAGATGCCCTCCACCTCGAGCAGTTCGCGGGTGCGGCGCACCGCGTCCTCGGGGCCGACGGAGAACCGGGAGGTCAGCACCTTCGGGTCGTACAGCTCCGGCACGAACCCCTCGTCGAGGTTGCGCAGCCCGTACACCAGCTCGCCGTACCGCGGCTCCGCGGCCACGATCGAGATGTCCGGCACCTTCTCCCGCAGGTACCGGCCGACTCCCATCAGGGTGCCGGTGGTGCCAAGCCCGGCGACGAAATGGGTGATCGTCGGCAGGTCCGCCAGCAGTTCGGGGCCGGTGGTCGCATAGTGCGCCAACGCGTTTCCCGGGTTGCCGTACTGATACAGCATCACCCAGTCCAGGTGGTCGGCGGCGAGCTCCTTGGCCAACGCCACGGCCGCATTCGAACCACCGGCCGCCGGCGAGGAGATGATCTGCGCACCGTAGGCCCGCAGCAGCAGCCGGCGTTCATCAGAGGTGTTCTCCGGCATCACGCAGATCAGCCGGTAGCCCTTCACCCGGCAGACCATCGCCAGCGAGATCCCGGTGTTGCCGCTGGTCGGTTCGATCACCGTGCAGCCCGGCCGGAGTTGGCCGGACGCCTCGGCCTGCGCC